>NZ_JAFCVA010000007.1:0-207356 GCF_049896785.1 Psychrobacter sp. TWP2-1-2
TAAGGATATTAACGATTTGATTATCAGTAAAGCGTGTCTTTTTCATAGGATTCTCCTGCTGGTATATTTTAGCAGTTAATCTCTATTTCTAAGTGTTCTTATTTATTGGGGGGATTACCAACACTATGCATTTTAGTAATACTATTCAGTGAAATTAAACATTCGCTACGGTTTACCCAAGCTTGAGCGATATCCAAATTCATTGCAATAACTTGATCATATAAAGCTAAAGCCTCAGAAAATCTATATTGCTGTTTAAGATTATTTGCTAAATTCACTAAGTATTGCGGTTGAACATCTGTTCTTTCTACTCTACAAGTTAATATAGCCTTCAAAAATAGAGAGCTAACTTCTGAGAGCTGCTTTATTAGCTTTACATTATTATGGCCCTGCTTATCAGAGGGTCTCTGAATCAAATTGCTCTTCGCATTTCCCAAGTTATAGTAATAACTATTGCGAGTTAAACAGCTTTCAAAGCTATCAGATTCCATTATTTCTAAACCTACATAGCTAGCTTCATTTTTTGAAGCCATGTGGCCTATATCGACAAACAACATTCCTAGCTTATAAAGTAAGTAAGAATATTGAATATCATCTTTGTTCACCGTAGTACGTAAAGTTGTATGTATATCTAAACATAGCTCAAAACTTTTTGTAAAATTTCCTAGGTCAATCATTCTTGAAGCACTTTCTATCTGAAAATTTATTTTTTCAAAATCATTTTTATCGTGATATTCCATGGAATTATCTCCAGTTCCTTGAACTATATATATATATGCTTGATCTAACCCTTAACACAAACCACCTGACGCAGTGTATGTACCACTTCTACCAAATCGCTTTGTGCTTGCATCACGTCATCAATATTTTTATAAGCCGCTGGAATTTCATCGATCACATCCGCGTCCTTTCGGCATTCTACGCCCTCGGTCTGCGCAATTTGATCGGCGACCGTAAATACCCTTTTTGCCTCAGTACGTGACATCACCCGACCTGCACCGTGCGAGCAAGAGCAAAACGATTCTTCGTTCCCTTTACCGCGTACGATGAATGATTTGGCACCCATCGACCCCGGAATGATTCCGTATTCACCAACGCGGGCACGTACCGCACCTTTGCGGGTTACAAATACTTCTTCGCCGTAATGTTGCTCTTTTTCTACATAGTTATGATGACAGTTCACTGCTTTTACGGCTGCATCAAACGGCTTGGGTATGATGTGGCGTAGTGCCTTGATGGCTTTTTCCATCATGATTTCACGGTTTTTAAAGGCAAAACGCTGCGCCCAACCAACCGCAAACCAATAATCATCAAAATGTTCTGTACCCTCGGCAAAGTAGGCTAAATCTTTATCTGGCAAATTGATAAACCACTTGCGCATGTCCTCACGTGCCAGCTCAATAAAGTAGCGACCGATGGCATTACCCACACCGCGTGAGCCTGAGTGCAGCATGATCCAAACTTGATTGGTCTCATCAAGGCACACCTCGACGAAATGGTTCCCCGTACCCAGAGTACCCAAATGATTAAGGTTATTGGTGTTTTTAAGTTTAGGATGCTTTTGGGTTATATAGTTAAAATCATCAACCAGTGTTCCCCAACCGTTCATTACGGTGTCGTCAGGGTTTGCCCATGCGCCGACATCACGGCGTGACCCGCGACCACGCGTTTTACTACGGCCATGTGGAATTGCTTTTTCAAGCTCCGTACGTAGACCAAGCAAACTGTCTGGCAAATCGTTCGCGGTTAGGGTGGTTTGTACTGCCATCATTCCGCAGCCAATATCGACGCCAACGGCAGCCGGAATAATCGCTTCTTTGGTTGGCAATACCGTACCGATAGTCGCGCCAATCCCAACGTGTACATCGGGCATCACCGCAAGCCATTTATATACAAACGGCATTTTTGATGCTTTGATCAATTGGTCGTGCGCTTTTGGATCAACAGGCACGCCCTTGGTCCAAAGTCTAATTGGCGTTCCATTGTCTTGAATAACGTTATGAGTAGTTGGTTGCATGTTGTATTCCTTAGCGTTGCAAAGTTTGTTTATTATGAAAGATGATTCTTACTTTATATAATGCTAAGGGCGTGCCAAGTTTTTAGAATATTTGATGTTTATTTATAAGTATCTGATATTATTAATTAATTTAAAAAATAAAAGTGGCTATCAATATGAGATATAATGAAAATAATTTCTAAAAATATGATATTTTATAAAAATATAGAAAGTTAACTATAAAAGGTCGTCGTATATGGATAAGAGATACCAAGTATTTGTGAGTTCTACATTTGCAGACTTACAAGATGAGAGAAGCAATGTTATTCAAACACTTATGGAAATGGACTGTATACCAGCTGGGATGGAGTTGTTTCCTGCTCTAGATGAAGAGCAGTTTGAATTCATAAAAAAGGTTATTGATGATAGTGATTACTACCTACTTATCGTAGGTGGTCGATACGGCAGTTTGTCTGAAAAAGGTATTAGCTATACAGAAATGGAGTATGACTACGCAATTAAACAAGGCATTAAGGTTGTTGCGTTAGTTCACGGTAGTCCTGAAAAATTAGCGGTTGAAAAAGTCGAAATGGATTCTGGAGCACGACAAAAACTACAAATTTTTAGAGAGAAGGTAACGACTAATCGTTTGGTAAAATTTTGGGATGATGCAAAAGAGTTATCTGGTTTAGTTGCGCTTAGTTTGCCCAAAACGATTAAAACTTATCCAGCTGTTGGATGGATAAGAGGAAATGAAGCAACTGATAATACTGATTTATTAAAGCAACTGAATAAACTTAGACAAGAAAAAGATGAGCTTGAAAAACAGGTTCAGGTTTTACAAGCAAATAATACTGAAATATTAGACTTAGCTCAAGGTGAGGATATTTTGACTATTAGTATTAGACATAACGTTAATAGAGGAGGTAAAAGAGAAAAAGTAAAGTTAGAATACTATATTTCATGGAATGAAATACTAAAGTTTATTGTTCCTAAAGTTTTACAGCCTTATCCTGAAAGAGCTATTCATGCAAATTTCACAAGTTATATAGCTTCTAAATATCCGGATGATTTTGATATTGTTTCAATAGATATAATAGACTTTGAGAATATTAAAATTCAATTATTAGCTCTTGAATATATAAGATTATTAGGCGATCCGATGGATATATTCTGGGAGATTATGCCTAGTGCGCGAAAAAAAATAGTCAGGTCATTGGCTTTAAAAAGATATGAGAGTGACCTAACTAATGATGAATAAAACCGCCGTCATCGGCTTCCTCGGCACTACTTTAGACAATGGTTTTAATGATAAGCGTTGGCAAAGATGGCGTCCAACAGTGAGTCTAGGGTTGCATGATGAGCTACTCGTTGATGAGCTGCATATCTTATATAGCAAGCGCGATAAGCGCCTGTTTAAAATAATTGTCGATGACGTGGCACAAGTTAGTCCGAACACTACCGTTATTGGTCATCATGTGGCTTTGACCAGTCCATGGGATTTTGCCGATGTTTATGCTGAGCTGTATGACTTTGCAGCAGGGTTTGATTTTCAGGACAGTACCGACTACTTGCTGCATCTGACCACAGGTACGCATGTGGCGCAGATTTGCTGGTTCTTGTTGGTAGAAGCAGGCTTTATACCAGCTGATTTGATTCAGACCTCGCCTTGCCCAAGACCTGACCAAGCCGATCCGCAAGGGCGCTATCAAGTGATCGATCTAGACGTCTCGCGCTACGATGGCTTGCGCGAGCGTTTTGAGGCAGAAAAGCAGCAACATTGGCAGACCTTGCAAGCCAACCTAGTCACCCAAAACGCCGCTTATCAAAAGCTCATCTCCGATATTGAAAAAGTCGCCACCCGATCAACCGCACCCATATTATTAATGGGCGCAACAGGGGCGGGCAAGTCGCAACTGGCAGGCCAAATCTACGCGCTCAAAAAAGCCAAAGCTAACAGTACACAAGGCAAAAACACGCTTGAACAATTCGTCGAGGTCAACTGCGCCACGCTACGTGGTGACACTGCCATGAGTGTGCTATTCGGTCATGTCAAAGGTGCATTTACGGGAGCTGCGACGAGCCGTGATGGCCTGCTAAAATCAGCCGATGGTGGATTATTATTCTTAGATGAAATCGGCGAATTAGGGCTTGATGAGCAAGCAATGCTATTGACCGCACTTGAGGAACAATGCTTTTACCCGCTCGGTAGTGATACGCCGATTAGCGTATCGTTTCAGCTAATGGCAGGCACCAATAAAGACTTGCGGCAAGCGGTCGCTAATGGCGAGTTTCGAGCGGATTTGTTTGCGCGTCTTAATACATGGACGTTCTTTTTGCCATCACTCAAAGACAGGTTAGAGGACTTACCTGCCAATATCGATTATGAGCTAGCGCGCTTGGGTAACGAGCAACAGCAGCACTATCGATTTACCCCAGAAGCAAGGCAGTTGTATGAATCTTTTGCGATGAGTGCGGATGCGACATGGCAAGGCAATTTTCGTGATTTGACTTGCCAGTATGATTCGTCTGACTACACTTGCTGAGAGTAAAGTTATTCGCAATGATGATGTGCAAGCGGAGATTGAACGCTTAACGCATCTTTGGGCGTTACCTGATAGTTTGAATGGCTCTGATAGCTTAAATGGCGGTAATGGCAGGACTAAAAATAGCCCAAGCAATAATAGCCCCGATACTACTCTAGATAGTGAAACCATCGAGCAGGGTAGCCATAACGTTTTACGCCAATATCTTGATGAAGATATGCTGGCGACTATTGATCCGTTTGATGCAGTGCAACTGGCGTATGTGATTGAGGTGTGTATTAACCATAAAAATCAAGCGGCGGCTGGGCGCTATCTGTATGCCAACTCACGCGATAAGCTAAAAAGCCCGAACGATAGCGATAGATTGCGTAAGTATCTGCTGAAGTTTGGTTTGAAGTTTGATGAGCTAAAATAAAGCATCTTCCATAAGACAAAACCCATCGACTAAGCCAAGATGCTTGTACTATAGATTTATCATTTGTTCTCTTTTAAACCCCGCCACCAATCCGCTCAGCCAACGCCTGCAATTTTGGCACAATCATCGCTGCATATTCTTCTGATTCCCAGTTGGCACTCGGCACACTGGCATTGAGCGAATAAGCATATTGCCCAGTCGCAACATCAAAGACTCCAACGGCCACTGCCAATATATCTGTAGAGAATTCACCATCTGATACCGTATAGCCATGCGCTTTATAATGCTCTGCTGCTTTAGATAGAGCAGACTGCGCATGCTTATAATCCTCTGTAGATAAATGCTCTTTTAAATTACTGTCAATGACAGCCTGTCTCGCTGGCGAGCTAGACGCATAAAAAGCGCGTCCAATAGCGGTGCGAGCGACGGGTACTGCTGAGCCAACTTGCAAATTGACCGATAGGCGAGCAGGGCTACGACAGCAAGCATGATAGCGCATTTCTCCTTCGACCTCGGTTGCCAAGTTTACTGATACCTGATTATTACTCGCAAACTGTCGCAGTGACGGCTCAGCTGCTGCGACCATATCGTGACGACTCCATGCAGTGGCGCTAAGTCGCACCGCACTACTGCCCAATTGATACTGTCCGTGTTCCGTAATGCGCAAAAATCCAAGTGTCATCAAGGTATGAATCAGACGCGTGATGGTCGCTTTTGGCAGTCCGGTCATTTGACATAACTGTTGATGACTCAGCTGCTCATGATGCTCAAATGCTGATAACAGAGTCAGTCCACGCCCCAATGCAGTGACGAATTGTCTGTCATTATCATCTTTACTCTTCTCAAGGATGCTATTCATTCGAGTCAGTAATGGTAGAGCTGCTGATATATTTTTTGTCATTTTATGCTCATTTTATTTGATAAAGGTTTACAGCGACCCGAAACTTTGGTTTAATGGATTTAAATTATGAAACTAAGTTTCGCACAGCGGAATTGGTAAGTCAATAACCTATTAAGTCAATTTACTCATTAATTACTACTCGTCGGTCAGGATGACTGATATCAAGGAGATCCACATGGCAACATCTACGCGTCCAAGTTTTGACTGGGAAGATCCTTTTTTATTGCGCGATCAGCTGACTGACGAAGAGCGTATGGTAACGGACAGCGCTCGCCAGTTTTTTCAAAAAGAGCTGATGCCTGGTATTGTTGAAGCCAATCGCAATGAGAATTTTGACCGTAATATCATGCGTCAAATGGGTGAAATGGGTTTGCTTGGCATGACCATTGAAGGTTATGGCTGCGCTGGATTATCACATGTTGCCTACGGTTTAGTTGCTAAGGAAATAGAAGCCGTTGACTCAGGCTACCGCTCAGCGATGAGTGTGCAATCAAGCTTGGTCATGCATCCTATTTGGGCGTACGGTACTGAGGAACAAAGAGAGAGATATTTGCCCAAGCTTGCAACTGGCGAATATGTTGGCTGTTTTGGTCTGACGGAGCCAGATTCAGGCTCAGATCCTGCGTCGATGTCGACACGAGCGCGTGCAGTTGACGGCGGTTATGAGCTGACGGGTAATAAGATGTGGATTACCAACAGTCCTATCGCTGATGTGTTTGTCGTTTGGGCAAAAGATGATGCTGGTGAGATTCGTGGTTTTATCTTAGATAAAGGTATAAAAGGGCTGTCCGCACCGAAAATTGAAGGCAAATTCTCATTACGTGCATCAGTCACGGGTGAGATTGTCATGGACAAAGTATTCGTCCCTGAAGCCAATGCTTTCCCAGATATCCGTGGTCTAAAAGGACCGTTTGGCTGCTTAAATAAAGCCCGTTACGGTATCGCATGGGGCGCGATGGGGGCAGCTGAATTCTGCTGGAAAGCAGCACGCCAGTACACGCTAGACCGTAAGCAATTTGGTCGTCCGTTAGCTGCGACGCAATTGGTACAGCTGAAACTTGCCAATATGCAAACAGAAATCGCTTTGGGTCTGCAAGCAGCGCTACGTGTTGGTCGTCTGATGGATGAAGACAATGCGGCGCCTGAGATGATCTCACTTATTAAGCGTAATAACTGTGGTAAAGCGCTAGATATCGCACGTGTTTCTCGTGATATGCATGGTGGTAATGGTATCTCTGATGAGTTCCACATTATTCGTCATGTTATGAACCTAGAGGCGGTGAACACCTATGAAGGGACGCACGATATTCATGCGCTCATCTTAGGACGTGCGCAGACTGGCATTCAAGCGTTTTATTAATTGTTGTTAATTAATAAGCATTAGCTAATAGATATTAGCTAGTTTCTACACCATAAACGTACGTTACTGTTTGGCTTTTTAATAAGCTGTTATAGACAGTAGCGTGCGTTTCTGATTTTTATACATCGTTGTTATGCATTGTTGTTATCCATCATTTATCCATCATTTATTTATCATTGTCTATTATTTAAAGCATTTAAAGCATTTAAAGCATTAAAAGATAAATGATGCATAGCAATTTTTTATCAAAGAATAGGTTACATAATAAGGGAGTATTATGACTGACATGGCAAAAGGCGCATTACAAGGTATCAAAGTGCTCGACTTATCGAGAGTATTAGCCGGTCCTTCTTGCACTCAAATACTCGCCGATTTGGGTGCCGACGTTATCAAGGTTGAGCGTCCAGATATCGGTGATGAAACACGTCATTGGGCACCGCCAACATTCAGCGATGACACCTCCGCTTATTACTCCACCATTAACCGCAATAAAAAATCCCTCACCGTCGATATTAATACCCCTGCAGGGCAAACCATTATCAAGCAGCTTATCGCTAACAGCGATATTGTGGTTGAGAACTTTAAAGTTGGCGGTCTTAAGAAGTACGGCTTAGATTATGACAGTCTGAAACAAGACAATCCGCGCCTAATTTATGCCTCATTGACGGGTTTTGGTCAGACAGGACCAGATGCCAAGCGCCCCGGTTATGACTATATTATTCAAGGTCTATCAGGCTTGATGAGTATTACGGGTCCGAGCGATGGCGAACCGCATAAGGTTGGCGTGGCAGTTGTTGATTTGTTTGCAGGTTTACAGCTGACCATTGGTATTCAAGCAGCATTAATAGCTCGACAGCATACTGGAGTTGGGCAACATGTCGATGTGGCATTGCTTGATAGTGCGCTTGCCATGCTGGCTAATGTTGGTATGAATCATTTGGCATCAGGCAGGGTACCGCCAAGACTCGGTAACCAGCATCCTAATATCGTGCCTTATCAAGTGTTTGCTGGCGAGGGCGAGCAGCATTTTATTTTAGCTTGCGGCAATGACAGTCAGTTTGCCAAACTGTGCAATGTGCTTGCAGTTGATTGGCATATCGACAAGTGTTTTATGACCAATCCACAACGCGTTGCCAATCGTGAGCTACTGTGCGCTGAGCTGAGTAAGAAATTTGTCGAGCAACCACGTACTTATTGGTTGGAGGTGTTAGATCAAGCAGGTATCCCATGCGGAGCGATTCATAATGTCGCTGAAGCCTTGGCAATGCCGCAAGCGCTGGCACGTGAGATGGTGGTTGATTTTGCCACGCAAGGCAGTCCGGTAAGAGCACTTGGTAGTCCAATCAAACTATCTGCATCACCCGTCACTTATCGGTCACCGCCACCGAAGTTGAGCGAGCATACCGATAGTACGCTTGCTGATTTGGGCTATGACAGCGACATGATAGCCAAGCTTAAAGCCGATGGAATTGTTTAGTTAAGCATCAAAAAAAGCGCCATTGGAAAAAATGTTAAACAAAGGAATGTTGAGCATGAAAATATATAGCCATGAAAACCTAAGCCTGCACAGACCACTCCCTTATTTTTCTTATGGAAAGATGCATGAGCCGTTAGAGATACCAGAGCGTATGGTTGAGTTCTTAAAAGCACCAGCAGCGTTAGGGTTAGAGGTGACGACCGTTACCGATATTGGCATTGGGCCTATATTAGCGGTTCACGATTTTGGTTACGTTGAGTTTCTCAAACATGGCTATGATGACTGGATAGCAGTCGAGGAAGACTTGGGCGCGCAGGTACAGACGGGGATTTTTTTGCCGTATGACAATCCCGGTATCGGTATCATGGCAAAAGCAGCAAAGTATCAAGCGGATGATAGCGCGCCTATCAGCGAGCATTCTTGGACATCTATTTATTGGTCTGCGCAGACTGCACTCAATGCGGCTGAAGCATTGCTGAACGATGATTTGTCAGATACCGAGCGTGCCGAAAGTCATATACAGCTTTGCTTCTCACGGCCTCCTGGTCATCATGCTCGCAAAAGCGCCGCTGGCGGATTTTGCTATCTAAATAATGCAGCCATCATCGCTGAACATCTGCGGCAAAAATACGAAAAAATCGCCATCATAGACACCGACATGCACCACGGACAAGGTATTCAAGAGATATTTTATGATCGCAGCGATGTTCTTTATACCTCGGTTCACGGTGACCCCGTTAACTTCTATCCCGCCGTGACAGGGCATGCGTTTGAAAGAGGCGTGGGCGAGGGTGAAGGCTATAACATTAACTTCCCGATGCCACATGGCACCGATGAAGCTGGGTTTTTTGAGTATGTTGATAAATCTATCGAAGCGATGACGCTATTTGACCCTGATGTCATTGTGCATGTCTTAGGTTTTGATGTTTATGAGAACGACCCAGAAGCGAGATGTGCGGTGAGTACGAAAGGATTTAAAATATTGGCACAAAAGATGAAAGCGCTAAATAAACCACTGATTGTTTTAGTCGAGGGCGGTTATTACTTGCAAAAGCTCAATGACAATTTGCAAGCATTTTTATCAGGGCTTATTTCAGAAGATTAACAGTTATCACCAAAATAACTGAAAGAGTTTGAAGTAAGCAAGAAACTAGCAGCGTTTTAACTTTATTTATTATCGATAAAACCCAAACGCTGCTCAATTTGCTGCGCCAATTCAATCAATACTGCGCTGACCTCAGCACGCTTGGACTCATATTCGCCTTGCAAAAAGCTAACCGCCATACCCGCAACGGCATTGCCTGACGCATTGCGAATATAAGTACCCAAACAATACATCCCTTCGCGAAGTTGCCCATCATCGAGTGAGATGCGACTGTTTTGAATGGCGGTCAACTCGGTGGACAAATCGCTAAAGTTATCAACACCGTGTTGGGTAATAGGTGCGGGGAAACCGGTAGCGTAGATAGATTTTATACTGTCCATAGAGAAGGTTGAAAGCATGGCTTTGCCCGTGGCAGAGAATACCGCTGGTACGCGAACGCCAGCGCGAAAGGTAAAGCCAAGCGGGGCAGGCGCTTCATGACAGGCTAAAAACACCACTTCACCTAAATCAAGCTTAGATAAGGTGACTGTATGCTGAAGAAGAATCGGATACTGGACAATAAGGTCTTTAAATAACTGGATGACGCCTTGCTGCTGCTCATACTTACCCGCCCAATACATCAAATAAGAGCCTAAATGAAAGCGGCTATCGCTGTCTTTATAGATGACATGCTTGGTCAAAAGACTTTGCAAAATATTGTGGGTTGAGCTACGTGGTAGATTGAGCTCTTTCGCAATATGAGCTGCCGTTAAAGGCTGCGCACTGTCGGTAATTAAATCTAAAATCTGAAAGGTTTTGTCCAAGGCAGGAACGGCAGTTGAGCTCATAAGGAACCTATAAAAGTCAGTAGAATTGAGACAATATAAAAATAACGCGATAAATTATCATTAAAATGAGAATAGGGGTTGCAAATGGCTGGCTATCATTCTTATAATGATGTCTCATATGTAGAATAGAAGTTCAGTATATTGAACACTTAGCAAGTTATCAATAATTATTTAAATCATAACCTTCTATTTATTGTTATTCACTTATCGCTATAAATCTGCGAATCCTATTTGCAAACCTCAATTGACAAGGAGCGTCACAATGTCACAACTGTCACAGTCTACGCTACAGCTATCGAACCCAGATCTACTTAAACAGCAGTGTTTCATCAAAGATGGCTGGCATGCCGCTAGTGATGACTCGACTATTGATGTGAGCAATCCTTTCAACGGCGATATCATCGGTACGGTACCAAGCCTAACGACCGACGATGTGAACGACACGGTTACCGCCTCTCATGAAGCCCAGATCCTTTGGGCAGCCAAAACCCCGAAAGAGCGTGCTGAGCTACTACAAAAGTGGGCAGACCTCATCGATGCCAATAAAGAAGACTTGGCTATCATTATGACCGCTGAGCAAGGCAAACCTCTAAACGAGTCGCGCGGTGAAGTGGGCTATGCCAATAGCTTTATCCGTTGGTTTGCCGAAGAAGGCAAGCGTGTTTATGGCGACGTTATCCCCGCCAATAGCGCGCAGCTACGTCATGTGGTACTCAAGCAGCCCGTTGGTGTCTGCGCGGCGATCACGCCTTGGAATTTCCCAGCAGCGATGATTACCCGTAAAGCCGCGCCAGCATTGGCAGCAGGCTGCACGATGATTATTAAACCTGCGACTGAAACGCCATTTTCTGCACTAGCACTCGCTGCATTGGCTGAACAAGCAGGTATTCCAGCAGGCGTTATCCAAGTAGTGACGGGCAAATCCTCAACCATCGGCGATATCCTAACGGGCGATGTACGCATTCATAAGCTTTCATTCACAGGCTCTACCGAAGTTGGTCGTACCTTAATGGCTCAATGTGCGACAACCATCAAAAAACTGTCATTAGAGCTGGGCGGTAATGCGCCATTTATCGTCTTTGATGACGCTGATCTGGAAAAAGCGGCTGAAGGCTTAATTGCTTCTAAATATCGTAACGCTGGTCAAACTTGTGTTTGTGCCAACCGTGTCTATGTGCAAGACAGCATTAAAGATGAATTCCTAGATGTGTTTGTGAAAAAAGTCGCTGAATTAAATGTCGGTAACGGCATGGATGAAGGCGTGGATATTGGTCCTTTGATTAATCAAAAGGCGCTAGAAAAAGTGCAAGCGCTACTTAAAGATGCTTTAGACAAAGGCGCGACACTTATCGCTGGCGGCAGCACCAATGACGCCTCAGAGCTTACTTATAATCCAACGGTCATTACCGATATCAATGCTGCGATGGATATCGCGCACGAAGAAATCTTTGGCCCTATTGCCACTATCTTTACCTTTAAAGATGAGGCAGACGTTATTCGTCAAGCCAACGATACTATCTACGGTTTGGCTGCCTATTTCTACAGTGGCAATTATGGACGTTCATGGCGTGTCACTGAAGGTCTTGAATACGGCATTATTGGTCATAATACTGGGCTTATTTCTACTGAAGTCGCTCCATTTGGCGGTGTCAAGCAGTCTGGCTTTGGCCGCGAAGGCTCAAAATACGGCATTGAAGAGTATGTCGTGACCAAATACTGGTGCTCTGACGTCAGCTAATCGTCTAGCGACATACGCTCTCTTTTAAGGTTTTAATTGTCACACCGTATCGAACGGGATTCAGCACCATGAATCCCCTCTATAGCTAGCAACTAATAATTGTTAATTATTAGATAAACCATTCCTCAAAACCGCCATTCAATCATTGGCACTTATGTTAAAAATAAAGAAAAGGATATTCCCATGACGACTACCAATAAATCACTACTTGAGCGCCGTAAAGCTGTGTTACCAACAGGACTTGGCGTTGCCTATCCCATCTTTGCAGAAAAAGCCAAAAACTCAGAAGTTTGGGATGTTGAAGGCAATCGTTATATTGACTTCGTTGGTGGTATCTCAGTACTGAATACGGGTCACAGCCATCCAAAAATCACCCAGCGCGTGCATGAGCAACTTGACAAGTTTACCCATACTGCGGCGCAAATGATCAACTATGAATGCTATGTGGATCTTGCCGAAAAACTTTGCGAAAAAGCGCCTATCAGCGGTGAGAAAAAAGCCTTCTTTTTAACGACTGGTGCAGAAGCGGTCGAAAACTGTATCAAGATTGCTCGTGCGAAAACTGGTCGTCCAGGTATCATCTCTTTCGTTGGTGGTTGGCACGGTCGTACTTTAATGTGCATGAGTCTGACAGGTAAAGTGCTGCCGTACAAAAAGAACTTTGGCCCAATGCCAGGCCCTGTATTCCATGCGCTATTCCCAGCTGAAGAGTTGAATGTCACAGAAGCACAAGCGCTGCATAGCCTTGAGATGATTTTCCAAGCAGATATCGATCCTAGCGAAGTGGCAGCGATGATTATCGAGCCAGTACAAGGCGAGGGTGGTTTCCATCAAGTAACCCCATCATTTGCCAAATCTCTACGCGATATCTGTGACGAGCATGGCATTGTCTTGATTTTTGATGAAGTGCAATGTGGTTTTGCCCGTACGGGTACGTTGTTTGCCACCGAGCAGTTGGGCGTTGAGCCAGATCTAATGACCAGTGCTAAGAGCTTGGCAGGTGGTTATCCTATCTCTGCCGTTATCGGTCGCGCTGATATCATGGATGCGCCGCAAGTCGGCGGTTTGGGCGGTACATACTCTGGTAATCCACTGGCTTGTGTGGCTGCACTCGCTGTCATGGAAGTCATCGAAGAAGAGAACCTACTTGAGCGCAGTATTGAGATTGGCGACAAAATCGAAGCCTTCTTAAAGGGTTTAAACTTAAGCAGTATCGGTCATATTCGCCATAAAGGCGCCATGCTAGCGTTTGAATTAATCGATAGTGAAGGCAAGCCTGATGTGGAAGCGACGACTAATTTGAAAGCCAAAGCATTTGAGCAAGGTTTATTATTAGCATCTTGCGGTATGTATGGCAACGCCATTCGCGTGATGGTGCCATTGACGGTTGAAGATGAAGTGCTCCAAGAAGGTCTAGATATTATCAAAGGTATCCTAACCGCTTAATAAGTATTCAGTATTTATTTATAGTGAAATACATCACTTTTAATCAAGCCTCGATCTTGGTTAAAAGGCTATCTTTAATAGCACAGCAAGATTGCCCATATGGCACTCGCTTTGAGTACATTTTTTACAACGGCGCCTTGCAAGTCAAGACGCCGTTGCTGTTTGTACTATTTGAATATGAAACAAGTAGTGCCGAACAGCTTGGATCAAAAGGTATATATGATAATTATGATGGGTACTATCCCACTAAACAAAAAATAGTGTGACCGTCAAGGGTTAACACGGATGACACACAGACAAGGAGCAGGTTATGTCTGAATTAAAAAAATCGTTAGGGACGCTAGATATTATCGCCTTAGCATTCGGTGCTATGGTTGGTTGGGGCTGGGTAGTCTTGGCTGGTGGTTGGATTTTATCTGCGGGGACGTGGGGCGCAATGCTGGCGTTCTTGATAGGCGGTTTGGCAGTGATACTGATTGGTGTGACTTATGCCGAGCTTGCCGCATCGATGCCGATTACGGGCGGTGAGCATACCTATACGCATAGAGCACTGGGGGTAAATGTCTCCTTTATCTGCTCATGGAGTATTCTATTTGGGTATTTTTCGGTGGTCGCGTTTGAGGCGGTTGCCTTGCCGACAGTCGTAGAGTATTTTATCCCCAATTACAATCAAGGATATCTCTGGACCATCGCTGGTTGGGATGTTTATGCCACTTGGGTGGGCGTCGGGATGCTGGGCTCAGTCATCGTCACTTGGCTAAATATCCGCGGTATGGAAGTCAGTGCGTGGTTCCAAAAGACGGCCGTATTGGGCATCTTATTTGTGGGTACGTTGCTGTTCATTGGCGCAGTCATGTTCAATCCTGAAGGCTCAAACTCAGTACAAGCGCCTGCATTCATCGGTGGTATTGGCGGTATGATGGCCGTTATTGTCATGGTGCCGTTTATGTTTGTCGGCTTTGACGTTATTCCGCAAGCGGCAGAAGAAATTGATCTGACTCGTCCTAATATTGGTAAATTTTTGATTTTATCGATTGTCGTTGCGGTAATGTGGTACGTGGGTATCGCTTGGAGTGTTGGCACGACCTTGCCACTCTTACAAGCCGAAAACTCAACGCTCGCCACTGCGGATGCGATGACCAATGCTTGGCATGGTAAGTGGGCAGGTATTTTATTAGTCATTGGCGGTGTGCTTGGTATTTTATCAAGTTGGAATGCCTTCTTGATTGGTGGTAGCCGCCTACTTTATGCCATGTCAAAAGCACGTATGTTGCCCGCATTTTTAAGCAAGCTGCATCCAAAGTATAAGACGCCGTCGAATGCCATTTTATTGATCGGTGGTTTGGCGACACTAGCACCCTTGTTTGGTCGTAAAATGCTGGTGTGGATTGTCGATGCTGGTGGTTTTGGTATCGTTATTGCTTATACCTGTGTCGCTATCTCATTCTTAGTACTCCGCTACCGCGAGCCTGATATGGTACGCCCATTTAGAATACCAGCAGGTAAGCTCGTTGGTATGGTCACAATTGCGCTAAGTTTTGGAATACTCATGCTGTATATGCCAGGTATGCCATCCGCACTAACCCCTATCGAGTGGTGGATTTTCTTTGGTTGGACGGTCTTAGGCATTGCGTTATATGGCTATGCAAGGGTGAAGTATCCAGGTATTAGCGAGTCAATTATGGCAGAAGAGCTACGTGAATTAAAAATCGTCAATCAGTTGTGGTTAAAAGACAATCCACCTAAGCAATAGTTTTTTCGATGGGTTATTTGTTAATAACATCAACTTTCAAAAAAAAGCCTAACAGTCAATGTTAGGCTTTTTATTTTTCTAAAAATGACTCTATCGATTACGACTTATCACGAATCAATTTATAATTTAAAAACTCAGTGATACCAAGGGTGCCAAGCTCGCGACCAAATCCTGAGCGTTTGACGCCGCCAAACGGGGTATTGGCTTCGCTACCAGAAGGCGCATTGATAGTGACCATACCGACTTCTAATTGCTCAGCAATCTCAGCGGCTAGCGCAGCATCTTGTGTTTGGATAGAAGCACCAAGTCCGAAAGGCACATCATTAGCTATTTTGATGGCATGATCGATATCACAAGCTTTATAGACGACCGCCACAGGACCAAATAGCTCCTCACGATAAACATCCATAGACTCAGTTACATCTGTTAGTACCGCAGGCTTAAACCACGCACCCGGCCTGTCTTTCACCATGCCGCCTTCGACCAATACGGTCGCGCCTGCTTGAATGGCGCTATCGAGCTGTTCTTGCAAGTTAAATGCGGCTGCCTTTGAAGACATTGGACCAATGAAAGTACCTTCATCAAGTGGATCAGCAAGTGTCATATTGCTTACGGCATTAGTAAACCCTTCAACGAATTTATCATAAACAGATTCGACGACGATAAGGCGTTTGGCAGCATTACACGCTTGTCCTGTATTGCCAAAACGACCAGAAATAGCCCCTTTTATAGCTTGTTCGATATCCGCATCAGCTGCAACGATAAAGGCGTCTGAACCGCCAAGCTCTAGCACGACTTTTTTCAGCGCGCCGCCTGCTATTTTAGCAACCGCTTGCCCAGCTCGCTCAGAGCCTGTTAGCGAAACGCCTTGTACGCGGCTGTCTTCGATGATTGTTGCCGCTTGCTCATTGGTGGCAAACACATTGTTATAAACACCCTCTGGTAAGCCGGCATCTTTTAGGATATCAGCGATGGCTTCTGCAGTCTTAGGACATTGCGGCGCATGCTTTAGAATAACGGTATTGCCTGCCATAAAGTTTGGCGCGACAAAACGTGCCACTTGATAGTGCGGGTAGTTCCACGGCATGATACCTAATAGAGCGCCCACAGGACGTTTTTCTACCGAAGCTGACCCTGAATCAACATCAATGGTACTAGGTGCTAGTAGCTGCTCAGCGTTGTCTGCATAGTAGCGATAGATATCGGCAACTAGACCGATTTCACCTTTTGCTTGTGCAACGGGCTTGCCCATCTCATTGGCAACGATGCGAGCCAGCTCATCTTGACGTTCAAGATAGATATCGGCAATTTTACGAAGTATGGCACTGCGCTCATCCAATGAAACCTGACGCCAATCTTGATAAGCAGTAGCGGCTTGTGCAATAGCGTTCTGGATGTCCTGCTCAGTTGACGTAAGGTAGGTGGCTTCTACTTCGCCAGTGGCTGGGTTATTAACTTGATAATCGCTCATAGCTATGTCCTTTTTTAAAATATTATTGGGTTCAAAATCCATTTGGGTCTATATTTTTATGCGCGTGCTTTTAATTGATGATTTTAGTTAATGCTTTTAATTGATGATTTTGGCTGCTGCTGAGTAACACAGTGAATATTACCACCGCCAAAGACAATCTCCTTTGTGCGTACTCCCACTACTTGATGCTGAGGAAATACTTTTTCAAGCTGCTCGATGGCTAATGAATCATTTTCATCATCATATTGCGGTACGATGATAGCCTCATTACAAATTAAAAAATTGGCATACGAAGCGATACAAACATCACCAGTCTGACGCGCCTTGGCATCATCAGACTGCTCAATATCATAGTTCTCAGGTAAAGTAATAGGTTGCTTGGTACAGCAAAGCTTATGGACTTTTAGGCGGCGACCTTTGGCATCGGTCATATTTGAGAGCTGCTCATAGGCTTTTTGTGTTGCTTTATAAAATGGATGCTCAGAATCATCAGTGTATAAACAAACCACTTCACCAGGGCGCGCAAAGCAGGCAATATCATCAATATGACCAGTGGTTTCGTCAGGATCGATACCGTCATCAATCCACAGTACTTTTTGCACATTGAGATAGGCTTTTAACTTGTCTTCAATTTGATCTTCGGTTAGGTGTGGGTTACGTCCAGGACTGAGCAAACACATACGTGTGGTCAGAACGGTGCCTTCACCATCGACATGAAATGCACCGCCTTCCATCACAAAGTCATCCGTTCGATAGCGTTTGATATCTAGATGGTCACATAAGCGTTCAGCCAGCTTATCATCGTCATCCCATGGCGAGTATAGTCCGTCATAGTCGCCGCCCCATGCATTGAATGTCCAATCACAAGCGCGTAGCTCGCCTTTATCATTGATTAAAAATGTCGGGACAGTATCACGCGCCCAAGCATCGTTGCTGGGCACGGATATGACGTCGATGTCAGCAGGTAGACTATCGCGGCATGATTGATAATTATCAGGATTGACCAGTACGCCAACCTCACAAAATCTGTTGATTGCCAATGCAACATCAGCATAAGATTTCTGAGCAGGAGCGGCTTGCTGTCGCCAGTTATCAGCACGGTAAGGCCATACCATCCATATTTTTTGTATCGGCTCAAATTCTGCTGGCATGTAAAAGCCGTCTTGTTGTGGTGTTGAGCCAGTGATTGATTGGTTCGGTAATAATGACATATAGAGCACCTTATTTGACGATAGCGCGAGTGAGCTTGCTTGTTAACAAACTTTATCCATGAGTCAGCAACGTGCCATACATCGATGGACGACGATCACGGAAAACGCCCCATTGCTGACGTTCGATAGCCAGTTGTTCTAAGTCAAAAGTCGTACTAAGTATCTGTTCTTTATCTTTAGATGCTTCTTGGATGATCTCACCGCGGCCATCAGTAATAAACGAGCTACCATAGAACGCCATGACGCTATCGTTTCCGTTTTGAGTAATTGTCTCAGTGCCAATACGATTGGCTGCTACGACTGGCATGAGATTAGCAGCAGCATGACCTTGCATACAGCGCAGCCAATGACCTTTTGAGTCGATGTCCAATGTTGGCTCATCACCAATCGCAGTCGGATAAAACAGTATTTCTGCACCCATCAATGCCATGCTACGAGCGCATTCAGGGAACCATTGATCCCAGCAAATACCGACACCGATTTTGGCATACTTGGTTTGCCAAACCTTGAATCCAGTATCGCCAGGGGTAAAGTAGAATTTTTCGGCATAAGGAATGCCATCTGGTATATGAGTTTTACGATAAGTGCCGAGTATCTCGCCATCGGCATCAATCACGGTCACGCTATTAAAAAAGGTATTGCCTGATTTTTCATAAAAGCTAATAGGCAATACTACCTCTAAGTCTTTAGCCAACTGTTTGAAGTGATTGATGGCTGCATTATCCTCAACTGCGGTCGCAAGGGTAAAGTAATCAAAGTCATGAACTTGGCAGAAGTAAGGCGTTTCAAACAACTCTTGTAGCAAAATGATATTGGCACCAGCGTTGGCGGCTTTGGTGACCAAGTCAGTAGCAGTGGCAATATTTTGTTGTATATCCCAACTACATGCCATTTGAGTCGTAGCAACGGTAACATTTCGCATGGTCTAAATCCTTGTCGTATTTATTAGTGAGTACCACATAAAAGGGCTGTTTTTATTGACTAACGAACAATCTCTCATTGTCCGTTAGTCAATGATTACAATAATAGCGCTAAGGTTGGCTTAAGCCATCATATAACCCAATCCTAAGAAGGTGACGACGGATAAACCCGCGCCGAGCATGGCATAGGGGAACTGGGTAAAGGCATGCTGCATAGGGGAGCAGCCAGCACCTTGCGCGGCAAGTAGCGACGAATCACTAAAGAAGCAAGCATGACTACCAAATGATGATGCTGATAACAATGCGCCAATCATAAGGGGAGTGCTAACGCCTAGTGCAATAGAGATTGGAAAGACAATCGGCATGGCAAGGACATACAGCCCCCAGCTTGATGATGTGGCAAAAGTTAAAAAAGCCATGACGGCAAAAATGACGGCAGGGAAAATAATAATGGTCATATAAGGCGTGATAGCTTCAATCACATATGAGGTCATACCAAGTTCATCATTAATGGCTTTTAAGAAAAAACCGCCGATGACGGTTGAGAGCGGATAAAGCATGACTTTAAAGCCTTTAAAGATGGCTTCAACTTGCGTCTCAAAACTTAAAATGCCTTGCATCCAATAGACAACGACGGTCACAAAACAGGTCAATAATGCACCGCGTAATAGATCGATTTCGAAGTAGACCGTCGAGACAATTAACAAAATCATTGGGAAAGCAAAGTTTGCGATATTGGCTTTGAACGACAGCTTACGCTTGGCTTGGACGTTTGAGATCAGTTGCTCTTCGACAAAGGCTTCAGGAACAGGATTACCCGCTTTGGCGCGTGCCTCGGCTTTTTTCATCGGTCCCCAGTCACCCAAAATGCCATAGGCGACCAAGAATACAATCAAAAGTGCAAACCAAGCATATGCCATATAAGGAATCGCGCTGATATAAAGCCCAATACCTTCGCCATCGCCAGCCACACCGTTTTCTTCTAAAAGACCGGCAAAGTAGACCGCCCAAGTAGAAATAGGCACGATAATACACATCGGTGCGGCGGTTGAATCGACGATATAAGCGAGCTTCTCACGAGAAACGTTATAGACGTCAGTGAGTTTTTTGACGGAGGTAGATACGGCTAGACAGTTTAAATAATCATCGATAAAAACTACGACGCCCAAAGCAAAGGTAGCCAATAATGACTGACGGCGCGACTTAATGATTTTTTGTAGCCATTCACTAAAGCCATCTAGACACCCACTAATCTCCAGCAGTTGAATAAGACCACCCATTAGACCACAGACAAGAACAATCCAAATAATGGTCTCATTACCCAGCACCATCGACATGTTGTCTGCAAAAGGGGAGACCAAATCAAAAGGATTGAGCATCACGAGGCCAGCGACACAGCCTGCGATCATGGATTCGAATGGTCGCCTAGAGACAATAGCAGTGACTAATACTAATAAGGTTGGTAGTAAAGATAAGGCGCCCCAAGATTGGTCTGGGGCACGGTTGGTAGATAGCCAAGCAAAAGCCAGATAGATGACGACGGCTACTATGACGGTAAGAAATACTCGCTTATTATGATACTGTCCTTCGACCGCATCATTGAGCTTCATGTTCATATTTACGCTCCCTGTAAAACCTCATTGTTTTTTTAAACAAGCTCTATTCTATGGTTGACGCGCGACAGACAGTAGGACAGTAGCGAATCAACTGTCTATCGCGCCCTATCACAACAATCCGTTGCTATGATAGGTCACTGTAACGACCGCTTTTAAAATAAAAATACTTTATTAAATGTTTATTATTCAAAGTTTTTATGCGTTTACATGCCAGTGGTTTCTTTTAGCGCATACCACCATGAGCCCATGACAGAGTAAGGGACTCGCAGCGCTCGACCACCTGGGAATGGAATCCAAGGAATTTGTGCAAAAGCATCGAACTCTTTGGTTTTACCATTGATGGCATCGGCTAATATTTGTCCAAATAGATGCGAGCCTGTCACGCCATGACCACTATAACCATGGGCGAAATATACTCGCTCATGTAGTTTGCCCATTTGTGGTACGCGAGAAAAAGACAACGCAAAGTTCCCACTCCACGCATAGTCAATTTTGACATCACGTAACTCTGGAAAAATCTTAGTCATGTTTGGTCTAATTTTAGCTGTGATGTCAGCTGGGTCTTGACCACCGTAGACTGTACCACCGCCAAATAACATGCGCTTGTCTGCTGAGAGGCGATAGTAATCAAGAATATAGCGGACATCTTCGACACAAACATCGGTTGGCAGTAACTGGTCTGCTAGATCACCCAGCGGCTCGGTGGCGATAATTTGCGTCGATACCGGCATGACACGGTCAGTCAGTTTAGGGATCACTTTATTGAGATAGGCATTGCCGCATAGCACCGCTTGTTTACAAGTCACGGTGCCAAACTCGCTGATGACTTTGATAGCATCGTCAGCATACTCAATATCAACCACTAAGGTGTTTTCATAAATGGTGCCGCCGCCTTGCTCAATGGCCGCTGCTTCACCTAGGGCAAGATTCAATGGATGGAAGTGTCCACCAGAGTGATCGATGACCCCGCCCACATAAGCATCTGATTTTATATGCTCTTGGATACCGCGCTTATCGAGCATCTCTCTATCATGCATACCATGGCTTTCCCACAGTGCATGCGTTTCTTGTAAATCTTTTAGCTGACCATTATTTAATGCCGCAAAGATGTTTTTTTCTTTGAGATCACAGCTGATACCGTAGTCTCTAACAAAACGACGAATGATTTTGCCACCGCGGGTCACGAGTTGACCGACGAAGTTTGCATTTTCTTGACCATAAGACTTTTTAATTTTTTGTAGGCTGGCATTTAGACCATTGACAATTTGACCGCCATTACGACCTGATGCGCCCCAACCAATTTGCGCGCCTTCTAAAACCACGACTTCATGATCGGTTTCAATGAGATGCAGGGCAGTGGATAAACCACTATAGCCGCCGCCAACCACACATATTTCCACTTGGATGTCATTTTTTAGCGTTGGTCTATCCGGCTTAGGATTACGGCTGGCTGCATAATAGCTATCAGGATATTGCCCTTTGTCTGAATAATGCGGGATATTGCGCGTGTTATTCGAAGATAGGTTTTGATTCGTTACTGTGTTGCCGTTTAAATTGCTACTTGAGTTGCTATTTGACATATCAAACATCCTGTAAATAGGTGAGGTATTCAAGGTTGGTCACTTGCTGAGCAAAGCGTTTGGCTTCTTGCTTTTTGACTGCGATCAACAGCTCAATCATCTCGCTTGGGAACAGCGAATCAATCACATCACTGCTTTCAAATTTGCGGATGGCGGACAGCCAGTCAAGTGGCAAGGTCTTAAGTTCTGCTTCGTCATAAGTAATGCTATTGATAGGTTCTGGCGCTTTCAGCTTGTTTTCGATGCCATAGAGCATACCTGCCAGTACCGCACTACAGACCAGATAAGGATTGGCATCTGCCCCAGAGACACGGTGCTCGATACGCCGTGCTTTTGAGTCACCACCAGGGATACGTACTGCCGCCGTGCGGTTTTCATAACCCCATGACACATTGTTTGGCGCTAGTGTACCGGGTGTAAAGCGGCGATAAGAATTCACATGTGGGGCAAATAACAACGTGCAATCTGACATGGTCTTTAACAATCCAGCGACTGCATGGCGCAAGATATCTGAGCCTTCATCTGACCCATCATCAAAGACATTATTGCCGTCTTCATCTAATAAGCTGCAATGCACATGAAAACCATTCCCCGACTGTAGACCAAAAGGTTTTGCCATGAATGTCGCAGTGAGTTTACGGCGAGCAGCGACGGCCTTGACGACCTGTTTGAACAAAATCGCATCGTCCGCGGCTTTTAGTGGATCGTCTACGTGTAATAAATTAATTTCAAACTGACCACAGCCATTCTCTGCCAACGCGGCATCTGCTGGGATATCGAGCTTTTTGCACTGTGCATAAACTTCGTCTAAAAATTCATCGAATTGTAATAGATCATTGATACTCAAAATTGAGGTTTTATTCAGTCTTAGCCCGCTTTTGGGGCGGATAGGTGGTCTTGGGGTTTCGCCTTCAGTATAGTCAACCAAATAAAATTCCAGCTCAGTGGCCATCACTGGAGTCAAACCAAGCGCTTTGAATTTTTTGCTGATGTAATCCAAAACGTGTCTGGCATCACCGTAATAAGGCTCGTTATTTTCTGTATAAAGCCAAACGGGCAATAGCGATGAAGGCGCACTGGTATTGAGAAGTGGATAGGCGGCACGACCCGTAGGACGGGCAATGGCATCTATATCGCCATTACATTGAGAAGACTCGATGACATCAGCACCCCAAATATCAACGCCTAAGATAGATAAAGGCAATCGTATCGCACCGTTTTCTGCTTTTTCCATTTGATTGAAAGGGATGCGCTTACCACGAAGTAAGCCATTAATATCACCTGCCGCAACATAAACGTATTCTGTGTTGTTTGCAGATTCGACCATTCCATTGGTTGTCGTCATGTCTATTCTTCCTATGAATTTTTAGAATTACTGGGATTATTGTCAATACGGATACTGCTGGCGCATCGTCTTTTAGTGATATTTCTGACCAATACTTGGTAAAACAGCGATTGATTACCTCTTATTTAAACAGTCTTTATGTTTCTCAAAACAGATTTTATTAATAATATGAATTCTTTAGATTTCGCTGTTCTTAGCCCTTAACATCGAGATATAAACGTCAACCCTTGTTTAATGTCTCGCTGATGACTTCCAATATATGTGTGAAAAATATAGTTGTTAATTTTTATTTAAAATTATCTTAAATTAATACATTTTTCCAATTTTATTATTAATATCGGCAATATTGAAATTTATAGTTTACATTTTATGGGGTGCTGTGTTAAATTTTAGCTAAATAAAGGATTGAGCAATATAGACGATGAGGTCTATTTGTTATAACTAGGGAAGACGGTATGAAAAATTCTAGACCTATTATTGCTATTGTTTCTTGTCATAAGATGGTTGATGGGCAGCCAGCACAAGCGGTGTATCAAAAATATATCGATGCCGTGAATTTTTATGGTGGCAATCCCATACTGCTGCCAAACACTGCTGCCGATAGCGAAAACTTTGAGGCGCTACTGAATATCGCAGATGGGATTTTGTTAACGGGCAGTTATAGTAACGTGGCACCAACGCGTTATGGCGCGACGCATATCGAAGCGAAACAAGACTTGGGTCGTGATGAGCTGAGCTTTAAATTGTTGGATTATGCAGACAAGACTGGCACTCCGCTATTGGCGGTTTGCCGAGGTTTGCAAGAGATGAATGTGCATTTTGGTGGCACGCTACATCCTGATTGGCGGGAAGTAGAGGGGTTTTATGAGCCACATTTAGAGGACAATACTCAGCCACTTGAAGTGCAGTATCAGCCAGTTCATGACGTGATTATCCAACCTGCGGGTCGACTGGCGGCGTTTGGTGAAAAATGGCACGTTAACTCGCTACATAAACAAGCAATCAATAAAGTAGGCGCGCGTTTATTGGTTGAGGCTCTAGCGCCTGATGGTTTGGTCGAAGCTATCAGCTTGTTGCAACATCCATTTATGATTGGTGTACAATGGCATCCTGAGTTAAATTATGCACAAGACGACTTGTCCAAATTTCTATTCACGGAATTCATTCACTATGCCAGCAAAACCCAAACTGAATAGCACTACTGAAGGCAATGTAGACAATGCCAGCACTGACATTGATATTAATAGCAGCATTGACGCTGATGTCGCCAGCGATAAGGCGGCTGATATCGATAAAGATGACGACACCAGTGGTGATGATGAAGATGAGCTGACAGACTCTGAGACAGCGATGTCAACCGAAAATGACGAGTCGCCAGAAGAGGATATCGGTAAAAAGATCAATCAGCTGCGCCTCGCAAAGGGCTACTCGCAACGTAAGCTTGCGAAATTGTCGGGATTAACCAATACTTCTATCAGCTCCATTGAGCGCAATAAAGTCAGTCCAGCAGTGAATACGCTAAAGGCAATTTTGGCGGTATTGGGTTCTGATTTAACCACGTTTTTTAGTGATGAATGGAAGGAACCAAAGGCGAGAGTCGTGGTAACGCCAAAGGATTTGTTGGAGTTGAGCGAACCGAGTAGCAGAGTGTCGCTAAGACAGGTATATAACTGTAGTACCACCAAGAATTTGGGTTTTTTGATTGAGGTGTATCAACCGAACAGCTCAACGGAAGAAAAAATCGCCCACGAAGGTGAAGAGATTGGCACCGTTATTGAAGGCAAGATTCTTATCCGTATCGATGAGACGACGTATCTATTAAACCAAGGGGATAGCTACGTGATTGATACCATTCGCCCGCATACTTTTATCAACCCTACTGATGGCGTGACTCGCATTGTTAGTGCGCACACCCCGACGACTTATTAGGTGAGCATTTTAATAGCCATTTAAGTTGATGTTTAAATAGCCATAGTGATTTCCCGCGCGGCTTCTAAAAATAGAAGCCGCGTTTTTTTGTATGAAATAATTCATTGTGAAAACATGCCCCAGCAAGCTGTTAGATATTAGCCTAAGTAATAAAGTGGTAGGCTTACGGGTCTTTATGATTTTGAAGCGTTTCTGAGTCAGTAAGCGGATTTGATGGGTTCATCGCTTTAGGTTTTTCTTTGATAAGCTTTACTTTGGTTTGTTTATCGGCTGGTGCAAGCGCGACATAAGCAGACTCAGGCTTCTTACTAGTGGGTTTAGAGGATTTTTTTAGCGTCTTGTTAATTCTTTTAACAGCAGCGGCATCGCTTGCAGCTTGTTCCTCTGCGAGCGAGTCGTCGTATAAACCTTGATAGACAGCAAGGGTTTCTTCAATCATCTCACGCATGGTGAATTTATTGGTCATTTCAGGCCGTGTGATGCTTTCTAATTGATTTCTCACGGCTTTACATAGCGCATTGGCATTGTATTTTTTGACCAGCCCTTGAGGATATAGCGGTTGTAAAATCTCACTAAATGCGGCCTGATCCCAACCAATAACGGGCGTACCTAAATGAATCGCTTGTAAGGCGTTGATGCCGATTGATTCAGGCTCATTAGCAAGCGCCATGACGATATTGGCGGCTGAGAGCCATTCACGCATGTCATTACGTTTGCTACCTACATAAGTAATTCGATCAGCCAACCCTAATGTATTGGTGCGTTGGCGGAAATCTTCGTGCGCGACATCACCATCTCTATAATCATCATCCATGATAATGACGTGGATGTTAGGGAACTGCTCTTGCAAGTTGCCCAAAATATCAATCAGCCATTCCTGACCATATTCGTTGCCAATAATGGTTGGAAATACCAGCCATTTTTTATGCTCAAGCTCAGGATATTCAGCAAAAGTATGCCGTAACCAATAAACAGATGGATTATGACGATAAGGATAGCGGCGCGTATCGATACCACGGTAGATGCGTTTGATGACTTTAGGGTCTGCATCTTCTCGGCGCAGGCCTTTTTTTAGATAATTGGTCACACTATCGGAGACGGTAATGATGGTATCGACATCGAGTAAGGCTTGAGAGTACTTATTGATCGGATAAAAACCATACATGGTTGACACTAGCTTTGGTATCCGCTTGACGCGGGCGCGGCGCAATGCCAAATGCAGTATCCATGCAGGTGTGCGTGAGTGCACATGGATCACGTCAGGATCGTACTCTTCAATCAAACGCCGCAGCGCCGTGACTTGTAGTAACGATAGCCAAGACTTTTTATTCATATATAGCTGATGATAGTTATTGCCATCACGCTTGAGGCGTTTGACCAGATCATTATCTTCGTCGGCGCTAGAGACGATGATGGAGGTATGGCCATTTTTGACCAATGCGCGCCCAAGATGAAAAATACCGCGCTCGGATTCATCATGCTTTAAAGATGATAATAAGCGCATAACTTTCATAATGGCATTGGTGACCAGTTGATAATAACAAGTGGCTATTGTCAGTTAAAAGCCGCCAAAACTCAACCATCAAGATAAAAAGATAAGGTTATATGGTCGAGTTTCTAAGGGAGATACGCATAAAGGCTTGAATCGAAGGATAAAAGTCATTAGCGACGTTTCTGTAAATGCTCAGCATTGGGCAGTACTTGCTTTTCGCTTAAGTATTTCCAATAGCGCTGCGGCAAGTATTGCTTATGCAAACGTGGGTTTTTACGCTCTTTGATGTTGACGTTAGTAAAGTAACCTTGCCAAAATTTTTGATAGCGCTGCTCATCCTCGCTATGAATGCTGGCAGGATTGCGCAGCACGGTATCATCTAAATCAGTGATGGTTTGTAGGGCAGCGGGGCGTTTAGGCGTACTTTTGCTTTTATCATAATAAATGCCATAGCCACGGGATAAATCATAAATCGCCCAGTGTTGGTCTTGGTAGCGCTGCCGAAAATGCTCGCCAATCAGAGGCAATACATTAAAATCAGGCTCCACTCGCGCAAAATAGATATCGTCAGTGGTATGCTCAAAACGTACAAAGGCTTCCATACGATGTTTCTCACGACCGACCGATTTGACAGTTTGCACCAGCTCTAAGACATTGAGATTACCCAAATCCTCCATAATATGGCGGCTAGGGTAGTCAATGGCATATTTGACCACTTGAAATAAAATCGTACCAATATCATCCTTCTCTGATAAAAACCCCCAAAGTAAATTGCGCATACCTGAACGACCTAATAACTTATGAAGCTTGGTCAGTACGCGTTCGGCATTGTCTTCATCAGTAGTAACGCTAGTCGCTTGTGCGATTAATGAAGGTACATAGCAGTCTTGAGCGATTAACTGTAGAGAATCATCGTTTTGCAGTTTATTGGCATAGACATAAAATACCGCACTCAGCCAACCCTCAAAACTTGGCTCATAAAGCACAATATTGGGCGTTAATTGCCCCAGATGATAAGGTTGGGTTTCAGCGATTTCTGACAATGACTGCGACATTATTTATCCTAATTTGCTGTCTCAAGTTGCTCTAATAGTGGTGGCTCACTTTATCAATAATCTTGATGCTTAAAACAAAGCCATTTGCCCATTACGCTGGTCTTTATACTTGGTCTGCGTCTGTGCCAATACATATTGCCGGAAGTTATCACGCGTTAAATGCGCTAAATGTTCGTTCTTACCCGTCGTCGCGATAAAGTATTTGGCGCGATTGACCGCCGCGCCCATCTTTTTCAGATGATAAAGCGTCAACTGATTAAACTTGCGCGCCTTCACTATTTTTTTAGCCGTCTTGGTGCCGATACCGGGTATACGCACAATCATCTCATAAGTGGCGGTTTGAATATTAACCGGAAAATGCTCACGGTGGCGGATTGCCCAAGCAAGCTTTGGGTCGCAGTCTAAGTCTAAAAATGGCGAGTCAGGTTCAACGATTTCATGCGCGCCAAAACCATAAAAACGCATCAGCCAATCCGCTTGATACAGACGGTTTTCACGTATCATCGGCACTGGCGTTCCAATAGCTGGCAGGCGACTGTCGGACAACATCGGTACATAGCCAGAATAGTAGACACGCTTAAGATCGTACTGTTTATAAAAATGACTTGATAACTGAATAACTTGCAAGTCAGTCTCGTTACTCGCGCCAACAATCATCTGACTGGTTTGACCTGCTGGCACAAATTTTGGTGCTTTCTTATGGGTTTTACGGCTCTCTTTGATCGTAATGATTTCAGTTTTAACCGTTTCCATCGGTGCTTTTAATTCATCATGTGATTTTTCTGGGGCGAGCAGTGCTAGACCTGATTTGGTCGGAATCTCAATATTAACGCTGAGACGATCAGCGTATAATCCCGCTTCTAATAGCAGTTCTTTTGATGCACCGGGAATGGTCTTTAAATGGATATAGCCATTAAAGCGTTCACGTGTCCGCAATATCTTAGCGACCTCAACCAGTCGCTCCATCGTATAATCGCCACTTTTAAAAATACCTGAGCTAAGAAACAGCCCTTCGATATAGTTACGGCGATAAAACTGCATGGTTAAATCAACCACTTCCTCGACGCTAAAAGCAGCGCGCGGCGTGTCATTGCTTTTGCGTGAGGTGCAATAAGCGCAATCGTATATACAGTGATTGGTTAAGAGGATTTTTAACAAGCTGACGCAGCGACCATCTTCGGTATAGCTGTGGCAAATACCAGTAGCGGAGGCATCGCCAAGACTACCACCTTGGTTTTTGCGCGTACCAGCGGAGGAGGAGCAAGAAACATCATACTTAGCAGCGTCCGCTAAAATATTGAGCTTGCCTTGTAGTCGTTCGTAATTGATGGTTGCCATAAGCGGTACTGACCAATACATTAATGAATAACTATTTTAACAAATTTAGCCTTAAGTCATTGTATTTATGAGTGAAATAGTAATTTTATACGACAACTGTTGTCGTGCTATTTATGAGATTTTTAATTAAAGGAGCAGGGATTAGGTAATGTTTGAACCACTTCCTCTGAGAAGTGGTTTTTGATAATCAGACGTCCTTTTTTATCGAACTCAGCATCGTACTTGGGATAAATCGCAGATTCACTATTGCCATGAGTTGAAGATAAGGCTACCTCCTTATCGGAGAAAAAATGACGGGCAACCCAGAGTTTTTGGTCATTGTTATACTCAACACTACACTGACTTTTTGTATCAAAGTCAAAGTATAGGTCAAAATTTTGTTTTTTATCCCCACGACCAAATAGTATATTAGTGCCGCACGGACTACCACAGCCGATATAGACATGATAAGTATCTTTATCGATTCTTTTGAGCGAAGTATGGTTCCAGCCGTAGCCACCCATGTCATCCATAAGCACGGTTTCTATTACTTCGCCATTATTTAAGGTTTCGCTTTTAAGGATATAACCATCATCGCAATATTCATGACCGTCTTTACTCATATATACAGTACAAATTTTCGACATATAAAAGCTAGCATCAAATTTTGGTTCGGCAGCTTCAGCCCAAGATATAGAACTCAAAATACAGCTATAAATGATAAAAATCAATGAATAGAGAGCAGTAAATTTATACATGCGAATAATGACCAGATATTTGTTTTAAGTTAATAGCACTATAGCAAAAGGTTGGTTGTTAAGAAATAAAGTACAGGCATAAAAAAGGTCTTGCTGACTAGGAAATTAGCCGGCAAGACCTTTTATTAATTTTAAGATTAATTAAATAACAATACTTTTCAAATCTAAACTTTCAAATTTAATTTTTACTGAACCTTCGCACGTATAACAACCGTTTGCGGTGCGTTAGCAGGAAGATCTACCAAGTTCCATTTGAGTCCAGAGTAATTTTCTGTGATGACTACAGTGTTGCCAACTTGTTGGATAGTCTGATAACTGTCGCCACCTGTTGTCGCAAGCGTGGGTAGTGGGCTATTCAATGATACCAATTGCACGCCATTTGGTAGTGACACCATGGCATTGATGTCAGTGACGGGTTGTGCCGTGGTATTGGTATAAGTGGTGTGGTATTCGATGATGTCGCCAGGTGCGATATGGTTCGCAGGTACAGCCACTTCGCGACCATCTTTGTTTTTTAATATTTTCATCACTTTGGTTTGTGCATTCACCACATCAGGCGTACTAAAGGTCGGGGTCAGTTGCAGAGCATCTAAAGACGTAGATACTATTTGCGTCGTTGCAGGTTGGTTCGTCACTATGGTTGTCGTTGGCGTATTGATGACTGGCAATTGGGTAGCCGTCGTCACAGGCAATACTTGTGTCACGCTAGTCGTCGGCACGGCTATGACATCAACGTTGCTTGTTTGATTGGTCATCTGGTTAGTCACAGGTACGCTCGTAACCGTGGTGCTGCCTTGGGTGACGACCGTACTGCTCGCACCATTACTGGCTACTTGGCGAACCGTATAGCGAGGAACGTTAGTTACTTGAGTCACCGCATAAGGCATGCCGTCTTGCATAGTGATGCCGTGTGGTGTCGCTGTAATGGTCGCGGTTTTACCGTCAGAATACTGCTCAACGACGGTAGTGCTACTACCAGCAGACGAAGTGATGGCGATCTCAGGCGCAGCATGTGCGGTAGATACCGTCAATAAAGCGCCTGCTAAGATTGTTGGAATAGCAGTGCTTATCACACTTTTTTTGACGAGGCTGTGCTGGGTAAACGCCTTCTTATTTATAGTCAGTAACGCTGGCATATCGATGTGTATGGTCATAATAGATTCCTTTAAAATAACAGTAAATAAAGCCGCTAATGTAGTAGCAGAAAGCAAAGCGTAAAAAATAACGCTTAGAAAACAACACCTAGAAAACAACACCTAGAAAACAACACCTAGAAAAGAAAAACCCCGTCAAATGAGCATGTAAACCATGTCAAATAACGAGGGTAAAGATACTAATGATAGCCAACGTTCGCTATCTCTCCATCATTATTTTAGTCAGTTGCTAAGCACTTATGTCTAATGCTTAGAATAAGACAGTTGTAATAGGCACAAGGCTCAGCATCTATACTCGAGCAATTATGCGCTAAAACAAACAGACTAAAAAAGCAGCGTTGTGTAAGTTCTGCTCTATTCATAATGAGGTTGTGTACTGCTTTCTACGCTCATTTGCTAGGCGAATTGCCAGCTGATTCACGTTAAAATACTGCTGTCATCAAAAGCTTTTTATTTATCAAAGAATTGCTATCAAAGGCTTTCTATTCAGATATTTCTCAAATCGGGAAAATTAATCGTAAATCACTTTCATGATTTCGTATTCGACCACGCCTTTTGGCGTTTCAATACGCGCTTCATCGCCTTCAGACTTACCAATCAAACCACGTGCGATCGGTGAATTGACTGAGATTTTACCCGCTTTAAAGTCTGCTTCGTCATCACCAACGATTTTGTATTGTTTTTCTTCTCCGGTGTCCATGTTTTCGATAACGACGCTCACGCCGAATATCACACGACCATCTTTTGGTAATGTTGCAGGATCAATCACTTGCGCGCCGCCAAGTTTGGCTTCGATATCACGGATACGCGCTTCACAAAAACCTTGCTGTTCGCGAGCTGCATGATATTCAGCATTTTCTTTTAAATCGCCATGTTCACGAGCTTCAGCGATAGAAGCAGTGATGCGTGGACGGTCGATACTTTTTAACTGTTTTAATTCGGCTTCTAGAGCCGCATGTCCTTGCGGAGTCATGGGATAACGTTGCATGTTTTTTCCTTAAACCAATAACACCACACCATCTCCTACTCTTAGTGAATAGTGAGATGGTGTCAGTGTTATTGCAATGAATATGTGAAGATATAAAAAGAATGAGGTTTAGACTGCGTAACAACTAAACACGCGCTTATCTGTGAGCATGGATACACTGACAAACAAGGCACTTTAACCTTACGTAATAAAAAGCATAGTCGCAGTTTAGCCACTATGCTTTTTAGGTCTATCTTTTTAAAACTTTATTTTTTTGAAGTACTGCTTTTTTAAGCCGTACGTTTTTTAAAGCACTACTGTTATATAAAAATCGATAACAAGTTTTGCATCCGCTGTTAAACGAGCGTTGCCGTTATGCTTAATCTACTGAAATTATGCTGCTAAGTCAATAGAGCCAAGCAATAGTCTTTGCTTGTTCGTGCAAATCTTGTAGCTTATAGACCTCAAACGGTAGGTCAATGGCATAAGATTTACAAACCGCGTCTGCCGCCCCTAAAGTCGTCACATAAAACACTTTACCTTGCAGGGCGCTACGGCGGATAGAGAATGAATCCTCTTGTGCTTGTTTGCCTTCAGTGGTATTGATAATAAGGTCGATTTTACCATTTTTCAAGGCATCGACGATGTGCGGGCGACCTTCGGTAACTTTATTGATTTGCTTGCACTCAATACCGGCGTCGCTCAATATTTTTTGCGTACCAGTGGTTGATACAATGTTAAAACCAAAGTCAACAAGCTGGCGAGCGATAGGGGCGATTTGTGCTTTGTCACTATCACGTACTGAGATAAAGACAGTTTTGGTTTCGCCTTCGGTCGGTAGACCTGGCAGACGCTCATTACTACCGATAATGGCTTTATAAAATGCTTCGCCAAAGGTTTTACCGACGCCCATCACTTCACCGGTTGATTTCATCTCAGGGCTCAAGATTGGATCAACGCCAGGGAACTTCGCAAACGGGAATACCGCTTCTTTGACCGCAAAAAATGCCGGAACGATTTCAGTGGTAAAGCCTTGGTCTTTTAATGAGGTGCCAGCCATACAGCGCGCCGCGATTTGCGCTAAAGAAGTACCAATACATTTAGAGACAAACGGCACGGTACGGGCAGCGCGAGGGTTCACTTCTAAGATATAAATCGTTTCACCTTTTACGGCAAACTGTACGTTCATTAAACCTACAACACCAAGCTCTTTTGCCATGGCGACCGTTTGCGCGCGCATCACATCGCACAGCTCATCAGACAATGAGTAAGGTGGCAATGAACACGCGGAGTCACCAGAGTGCACGCCAGCTTGTTCGATATGCTGCATGATACCGCCAATCACGACGTCAGTACCATCGCTAACGCAGTCGACATCGACTTCGATCGCATCGTCTAAGAAGCGATCTAGTAGGACGGGCGCTTCGTTCGATGCTTGAACCGCCGTACGCAAATAGTGTCTTAACTCGTCTTCGTTATAGACAATTTCCATCGCGCGACCACCAAGTACATATGATGGGCGTACTACCAACGGATAGCCAACGTCTTTTGCCTTGACCAAACCATCTTCTAAGCTCGTCGCTAAAGCATTGGTTGGTTGGATAAGGTTCAATTGCTGAATCATATGCTGGAAGCGTTCGCGGTCTTCTGCGCGGTCAATCGCATCTGGGCTAGTACCAATGATTTTTACGCCAGCAGCTTCAAGAGCGCGAGCAAGTTTCAATGGTGTTTGACCACCAAACTGTACAATCACACCATCAGGATTTTCGATACGGACGATTTCTAACACGTCCTCTAACGTGATTGGCTCAAAATATAAACGGTCAGAGGTGTCATAATCGGTCGAAACCGTTTCAGGGTTACAGTTGACCATGATGGTCTCGTAGCCGTCTTCGCGCATCGCAAGTGCTGCATGAACGCAGCAATAGTCAAACTCGATACCTTGACCGATACGGTTAGGACCGCCACCGATAACCATGATTTTCTTGTTATTCGTTGGATTGGCTTCACATTCGCTATCGTACGTTGAGTACATATAAGCGGTACTGGTAGCAAATTCTGCGGCACAGGTATCGACGCGCTTATACACGGGATAAACGTTTAAGTCCCAACGCTTTTTACGTAGCTGCTTTTGTGAGACACCAAGGAGTTTTGCTAAACGCAAATCTGATAAACCTTTACGTTTAAAGCTGCGTAAGTTCTTCTCAGTTAAACCACCAAAACCTAACGCTTTGACTTGAGCTTCAGTTTTCACGATATCTTCGATTTGTACCAAGAACCATGGATCGATTTTGGTTAAGTTGAATACTTCATCGACGCTCATACCGATACGGAAAGCATCGGCAATATAATAAATGCGTTCAGGCGTTGGAATGGTTAAGCGATTGGTGATTTCGCTACGTGCCTTTTCAATGCTAACTTTCGATAAGTCAATTTGCTCATCAAAACCATCATTGCCAGTTTCCATACCACGTAATGCTTTTTGCATCGACTCTTGAAAGTTACGACCAATCGCCATGACTTCACCAACCGATTTCATTTGGGTTGATAAAACACTATCTGCTTGTGGGAATTTTTCAAAGTTAAAACGTGGGATTTTTGTGACCACATAATCAAGCGCAGGCTCAAAGCTGGCTGGCGTTTTGCCACCTGTAATGTCATTTTGCAATTCATCTAGCGTGTAACCAATGGCTAATTTCGCCGCGATTTTAGCAATCGGGAAACCAGTGGCTTTTGACGCCAATGCTGATGAGCGTGACACACGTGGATTCATCTCGATGACGACCATACGACCAGTATCAGGGTTAATACCGAACTGAACGTTTGAGCCGCCTGTTTCAACGCCGATTTCACGCAGTACTGCTAATGAAGCATTACGCATGATTTGGTATTCTTTGTCGGTCAAAGTCTGTGCTGGCGCAACGGTGATTGAGTCGCCGGTGTGCACGCCCATTGGGTCAAAGTTTTCAATCGCGCAGATGATGATGCAGTTGTCGTTTTTGTCACGAACCACTTCCATCTCATACTCTTTCCAACCGATTAATGATTCATCGATAAGGAGCTGATGGTTTGGTGATAAATCAAAGCCACGCTCACAAATCTCGATAAATTCATCACGGTTATACGCGATACCGCCGCCTGAGCCGCCCATGGTAAATGATGGACGAATGATACAGGGATAGCCCATTTTTTCTTGGGTTGCAAAAGCTTCTTCCATCGTCTCAGCGGTTTCAGCGCGTGGACATTCAAGACCGATACGCTTCATTGCTTTATCGAACAAGTTGCGATCTTCCGCCATCTCGATAGAGTCTTTGGTCGCGCCAATCAATTCGCAGTTATACTTGGTCAAGACGCCATGCTTGTCTAATTCTAAGGCACAGTTTAGCGCCGTCTGACCACCCATGGTTGGCAAGATCGCATCAGGGCGTTCTTTAGCAATGATTTGCTCAACGGTCTGCCAAGTAATTGGCTCAATATAAGTCGCGTCCGCCATGGTAGGGTCAGTCATGATGGTCGCAGGGTTTGAGTTGACCAAGATGACGCGATAGCCTTCTTCTTTTAGTGCTTTACAGGCCTGTGCACCCGAATAATCAAACTCACATGCTTGACCGATGACGATAGGACCTGCGCCTATGATAAGAATGCTTTTTATGTCGATACGTTTTGGCATAGTTAGGGCTACCTTCGTTAGTATGATATTTTAATTGATTTATATTCGGCTAAACTCGTATTTGAACAGTGCTATATTTTAATAAAACAACACTTTAATAAAACGATATTTTGCGTGGCGCAGCTTAAACCATCATGCGTGATCTAAGCTGTATAACGAATACTTACTGTTTGCTAATGACTGATACCTAAAAGCTGATTAACTGCTTAAGCTTTAGCCGCTGCCATCATCTCAGCAAACTTATCAAACAGTGGCGCGCAGTCATGCGGACCTGGGCTGGCTTCTGGGTGACCTTGGAAGCTAAAGACCGGCTTATTAGTTAGCTCGATACCTTGGTTGGTACCGTCAAATAGTGAGCGATGGGTCGATTTAACATTAGCAGGCAGCGTGTCTTCATCAACCGCAAAGCCATGATTTTGACTGGTAATCATAACTGTGCCAGTCGCTAAATCTTGAACTGGATGGTTGGCACCGTGATGACCGGTTTTCATTTTAATGGTGTTTGCACCGCTAGCTAGACCAATCAACTGATGACCTAAACAGATACCAAAGGTTGGCACATCAGTTTTTTCAATGATATGACGTACGGCATCGATAGCATAGTCGCAGGCTGCAGGGTCGCCAGGACCGTTTGATAAAAAGATACCATCTGGGTTCATCGCCAGCACATCTGCGATAGGCGTTTGTGCAGGAACGACGGTTACATGACAGCCGCGGTCAACCAGCATACGCAAGATATTGGTTTTGCTACCGAAGTCATAAGCGACGACATTGTATTTTGCTTCGATATGCGTACCTAGTTGCTTGAAAAACCCGCCTGTACCGCTATCATGACTGCCAATGGCATCACGGTTAAGTAGGGTATCTGATAAATCCCACGTACCTGCTGTCCATTCGAACGTCTCTTTAGTACAGCATTCTTTTGCCAAGTCCATGCCTTCGATACCAGCAAACTCTTGTGCCAATTTGATGGCTTGTTGCTCGTCAGCAGCGCTGATTGTCTCGCCGTTAGATGCGGTCATAATACAGCCGTTCTGTGCGCCTTTATCACGTAATAGGCGGGTCAATTGGCGCGTATCAATTTCAGCGATAGCGACAGTATCGTTACGTGATAAATAGTCGCTTAATGATTCTGAGTTACGGAAGTTAGAAGTAACCATGGTGGCATCACGGATGATAAGACCGTCTGCCCATACCTGATGACCATTGCCAGACTCAGTGTCCTCGCTATTGGTACCGGTATTGCCAATGTGCGGATAGGTGAGGGTCACTAGCTGGCGCGCATAACTTGGGTCGGTTAGGATTTCTTGGTACCCTGTCATGGCTGTATTAAACACCACCTCACCGACACGATGACCGAGACTGCCGATACTCACACCGCGAAAAATCGTACCGTCTGCTAATGCCAAAATTGCTTGTATTTCTGCCGATGAATTCAAGGTTTGCCTCCGCTGTTATTAGTGAGTGCCATAATTTTTTATGATGAAATTTTGGATTGAACGCGGCTTTTTGTATCGAAAAAATTGCTATTAATGGATACTAAAAAACACCTAAACCCAAAATTTTTCCACAAAAAAGCGAGAAGACATTATTGATGGAAACTACAAAACCCACTAGATAGTGAATAGGTAACTTGCATCATGTCCGCTCGCTTAGGCACAGATTTTGCGCATTATATACAATATGCCCGCAGATAGCCAGCCGATTTTTAGATTGAAAAGTATGCCTTTAATTATTAGCCGTTAATAGCGCTGGATTTTCCCTTTTGGCTTTGCCACAATGGACAGCAAATCGAAATATCTGGTTTTCATGATTCGCTTTCATGACTAATTTTCATGATTGACCTATTTCATTACTATATATAACAAGGAGCCGTTATGATTTATCAATATTTAGACAAGGTGCCCAAATTCGCGGTACCTTTTGATGGTTGGGTCGCAGACTCAGCACGAGTGATAGGTGATGTCTATTTGGGTCATCAAGCTAACGTGTGGTTTGGGGCAGTGATTCGCGGTGACAATGAACGCATTCATATCGGCGATTATAGTAATGTGCAAGAAAACAGCGTCATTCATACTGATGCAGGCATTGAGGTCAAAATAGGTGATTATGTCACCATTGGTCATTTAGCGATGCTGCACGGCTGCGAAGTCGGTGACAATAGCTTAATTGGTATCGGTGCAGTGGTATTGAATAATGCCAAAATTGGTAAAAACTGTATCATTGGTGCTAAGGCGTTGGTCACTGAAGGCAAAGAGATTCCAGACAACTCACTCGTCATGGGTGCGCCTGCGAAGGTGGTCAAAACCTTAACGGATGAGCAAGCAGCGATGTTGAAATTATCAGCGATGCATTATGCGGGGCGTTGTCAAAAATTTAAAACGGGCTTAACAGAAGTAGCTATGCCTGATTAAGCAGAAATTTATAAAGAATCAGTGAACTGTCTGATATTGATCTATTGTTTTTATATACATCATGCAAACGTTTCTTACATAGAGGCTCTTTATGTTATCAATTTATGCCATGAGCATCATGACCAGCCAAATAATGGCAAAAATGATGATGCCAATAATCAGTCCGCGAAAAATATCGTGGCGTATAGAGTAGCCATTAAGGTAAGCGTTATGATTGGCTGTTTCGTTGATGTTGAGCGCATTGACGCTCTCAGCGCCAGCATTTTTACCAACGATAAAACCCATGATTGCGCCCACGACCAACATAAATGGGGTGAATAACCAAAAAATGTCGCCATTACCTATACCAGCTATTGAGCGAATAACCACGATAGCAAGATCGATCAGTAAACCGCCAACGCCGTACATCACACCATTTAAGAGCGCATACAGTATACGGTCGAAGGGTGATTGATAGCCTTTACCCAACTGACGTTGTCTGATTTCTTTGATTGAACGGGCAGGGCGACGCGTTTTACTTGGCAAAACAGTTTTGACATCAGGCGCTTCCATGCGATTCTCTATTTTTATGATGAAGTAAGCAAAACAGATACTATGGCGTATTACCATTTTTAGCCCATTTAGGTGCTTTCGTGCAGAGTGAGGATACGCCCTAACCACAAGTTATATAAATAAAGTTACCATAATTTTGTTTGGTAAACAGTAGTATTCAAGAAAAATTATTGAGAAATTTTTTCATATCATTATCTATTTCCAAAGCGGAAGTTATTAAAAACCAGTTGTATTTCTGTCCTTTAACAAACAATAATAAGGTCTCATTATGCAGGAAACACAAGCACAATCTTTTCCAAAAGAGCTGGCACTTTTTGATTTAGATCATACTTTGCTCGACGTCGATAGCGACTATTTATGGGGCGAGTATATCGTCAAACACGACCTCGTCGATGAAGCGCAATATCGCACGGCCAATCAAAAGTTTTACCAAGACTATATCGAAGGTACGCTTGATGCGACGGAATATAATGAATTTGTGGCACAGTTTTTAAGTAGCTTGCCGATGGATAGATTGCATGAGCTACGAGAAGACTATATTAAAAGTGAAATTGAGCCGCACATACGCCCAAAAGCGATGGAAGTGCTCTGTCAGCATGTTGAAAAAGGTCATGAGGTGGTGATTATTTCTGCAACCAATGATTTTGTGGTATCCGCCATTGCCAAGCGTTTTGGTATCGAAGGTGCCAATGTGCTATCGACACCGCTTGAGATAAAAAATGAGCGCTATACGGGCAAACTTACTGATAAACCAAACTTTAAAGAGGGTAAGATTTACCATCTGAATAAATGGCTAGAGAAGCAGCAATCAGCAGGCACGACTTTTGATAAAACTTATGCCTATTCAGATTCCAAAAATGACATTCCATTGCTTGAGTGGGCGGATGTGGCTATTTGTGTGTCACCCGACGATGCGCTACATGCTCATGCGTTGTCGCATCGCTGGGCGGTTGAGGATTGGTCGATTTAGGCTATTTAACGTTATTTAATATAAAGCCAGTCATAATTAGCCAACTATTTATTGTCAATCTCATTTAAAATAGCGCCATATCAGCGTGATATTTATTTAAAAAGACAGGAAACTTTATGGAAATCAATCCGTATCAAGAACGAATCAAAGATTTATCAGAGCGTGGGCAGGACTTGCGGAGGTATCTTTGACTTCGATGGTAAGCAAGAACGCTTAGAAGAAGTCAATTTAGAGTTAGAAAACCCCGAGCTATGGAATGATCCAGAGCGTGCGACTAAGATTAATAAAGAAAAAAGCCAGCTTGACGGCGTCATCGATGTTGTGGTGTCGCTTGAAAGCACATTAGAAGATGCGTCTGCCATGCTGGAGCTGGCGGTAGAAGCAGAGGATGAATCCTTGCTGGCGGATGTGCAAGCAGAGCTCGACAATGCGGAGAAACGCGTTGCGGATTTAGAGTTCCGTCGCATGTTTAGCGGTGAGATGGATCCTAATAACTGCTACTTAGATATCCAGTCGGGTAGTGGCGGCACCGAGGCGCAAGATTGGGCGGAGATGCTGTTGCGTATGTATACACGCTGGGCGGAATCGCATGGCTTTAAAGTTGAGGTCATTGAGGTATCTTCTGGTAGCGTGGCTGGTATTAAATCAGCAACGATTGAGATTAAAGGGGATTACGCTTTTGGTTGGTTACGTACCGAAATCGGCGTGCATCGCTTAGTCCGTAAATCGCCATTTGATAGCAATAACGGTCGTCATACCTCATTTGCTGCCGTTTTTGTATCGCCTGAAATTGATGATAATATCGAGATTGACATCAATCCAGCAGATTTGCGTATTGATACTTATCGTTCATCTGGCGCAGGTGGTCAGCATGTGAACACGACTGATTCTGCGGTACGTATCACCCACGAGCCAAGTGGCGTGGTGGTCACTTGTCAGAATGAGCGTAGCCAGCATGGGAACAAAGCGACGGCGATGAAGTTGTTACGCGCTAAGCTTTATGAGCTTGAAATGCAAAAACGGATGGAATCTCAGCAAGCGGTCGAGGATGGCAAGTCAGACGTCGGTTGGGGCAGTCAAATTCGCTCTTATGTACTCGATGATTCACGTATCAAAGACTTGCGTACTGGCGTTGAAACCTTTAACACTGGTGCGGTACTCGATGGTGATCTCGATCAGTTTATCGAAGCGAGCTTAAAAGCGGGATTGTAAGGCTAAAAAGACTACTCTAAAGAAACTTAAAATATCAACCAACACTTAATTAAGGAAAATTATGCCAAGCGTTAACAGTTATTTTGATGATAAAGTCACTTCTATTGCCTTTCAAACGGCAACTAAGCCTGCAACAGTTGGGGTGATGGAAATTGGCGAGTACGAATTTGGCACCAGCGAATTTGAAACCATGAGCGTGGTCAGTGGTGCATTGACGGTCAAGCTACCAGAGAGTGATGAATGGCAAACCTTTAATGCGGGTGACCAATTTACGGTTGAAGCCAATCAGAAGTTTCAAGTAAAAGTGGCAGTAGAAACAGCATATCTATGCGTTTACGGTAAATAATGTCTAAGCTGCTTTAATCTAAAGCCGTATTGATAAAAAAACGCCAAGTGTTAAACACTTGGTGTTTTTTTATGATTGCATTTTGAGATAAATTTGAGTCATAAAGCATTGAACGACCATTATAGGTTTTTACGATACTGCACCATGTCTGTTAAGCTTGCGACATTGTCATACAATCGGCGTGCGTCGGTATTACTTTCTTGAGTTTTCCAATAAACGTGATTACAGCATTTCTCATCGGCAAAATTATATACGCCTTCAATTAAAATTCGTCCAATACTTTGTCCACGTACAGACTCATCGACATAAAGATCTTGTAAATAACAACATGCCATGCTGCTCCATGTCGTTGGATGTAGCACCACATGGGTAATACCTACTAACTTGTCGTCCTGCCAAGCACCAAAACCATAAATCGGCACGTTACTATCGAGCAAACTGTGCCACGTGTTTTGGTTGGTACTTGATGGCAAACTGGTCTCATAAAATTTTAGATAGTTTTGCCACAAAGGTAACCAAAATTCGTAATCGGCTTTAGATAATGCTGCTATCTTTATAGAGGTATTTTTCATTGTGTTTTATTCAAATTAAATTGTTATTGTTGTCAAATTATGGCTCATAATCTCATTATTTAGAACCCTTTTAAGCATGTTTTTTTACACATCGATTACACTTTGCTCGTGGCAAATAAACAGCAAAAACCATCGCAATTCATTATGCTAAAACGACTATTTTATCAATCGAGTATCTATTATGGCGACGCTAAATGACCAAACAACCACGCAAGACATACGCCATGATTATGAAAAACTAGCTCGCCTTGCTAATCTGCGCTATGTCAGTGATGATGAGCTTGGGTTTACGCGTAGGCGTTGGGGGCGCGGATTTACTTATAAAGATGCCACAGGCAAAACGGTCAAAGACAAAGCCTTGCGACAGCGTTTTAATGCGCTAGTGATACCACCGATGTGGTCAGAGGTTTGGATATGCCAAGATGATAAAGGGCACTTGCAATCGACGGGGCGCGATGACAAAGCACGAAAGCAGTATCTGTATCACCCTGAGTGGGATCGCGTACGTGACCAAGCCAAATTCGATGCCATGATAGGCTTCGCTAGAGCATTGCCGAATCTGCGTGAGCAAGTCGAAAAAGACTTGAAAGCTAAATCATTATCCCGTGAAAATGTCTTATCAGCAGTGGTCAAACTATTAGAAACGACCTTGATTCGTATCGGTAACAGCCGCTATGCCAAGCTCAATAAAAGCTATGGTTTGAGTACTCTACGCAGTAAGCACGTGAGCGAAACTGATAACGGACTGGCGTTTGATTTCGTCGGTAAGAGTGCCAAAGAGCATCATATAGAGTTGCAAGATGAGCGCTTGATTGACATTGTACAAGCCTGTTCTGAGCTACCTGGTTATCAGATTTTTAAATATTTAGATGACGATGGTCACAAGCAAGTCGTCGACAGTAGCGATATCAATGACTATCTACGCATGTATACTAGCGGTCATAGTCATAGTCATAGTCATAGTCATAGTCGTGACAGTGAGATGCATAGCGGTAACTTATATAGCGCAAAGGACTTTCGTACTTGGATGGCCAGTGTCCTTGCCGCCAGTTACCTGCATGATGAGCTACAGAGCGCTCAGGGCAAAGCAATATTAGCCAGTGAACCTGATAGTAAAGAGCGTCAGCAACTGGTGACTGATATGGTAAAAAGTGTCGCTGATGAGCTGGGCAATACGTCTGCTGTCTGCCGATCTTCTTATATTAATCCCATTATTATAGAGCACTTTTTGGCGGGGCAGTTCTTTGAACCTTATAAACAAGCGCGCCGTGGTCGTACTAAACAGCATCAAAGTTATGAAGAAAAGGCGCTGCTGGGATTTTTAAGTGGCTGCTGAGTGCTTTGAAATGAAGTTCCATCAAGAGTTTGTGATTGAATTATAAAAATGATACGTTATGTATTGAAATAAATATTAAAATGCGTTACTAATAGAGTCTATGCACATTGATATGTGCGAACAAGCAGAAAAAACAGTTGCTAGGATATGCCTGTTTTTCTGCTGACAATTCTCTTATTTCGTCCGTTACCTGCTATTGCTAAAGGATTAGCTTATGAACACCTCTTCTTCAGACCCATCAGTTGTAAATACCACTTCAAATCATACTGCACACCTGCCAATGAGCTACAGCGATTACTATCATAATTTTGATATGAACGCGCTATTGACAGAAATATTTGGCGAGCATTTAGACGATCGCTTGAATGCTTATATGGCGTGTTGCGGTCGTCATGTGCGTGATGGTCGCGGTGATAATATTGCACTGGTGCATGAAGATACGTCGGGCAATGTAACGCGCATGAGCTTTGCTGAGCTTGATAAGGCAAGCGCACAAGTCGCCAATTTATTGTTGTCTTATGGCGTACAAGTTGGTGACCAAGTAGCGACCATGTTACCTCGCACTCCTGAGCTGCTCACCATTGTACTCGCGACTTGGCGGATCGGCGCGGTTTATCAGCCGTTATTTACCGCCTTTGGCTATGATTCGATTAAGTATCGGATGGACAAAGCCAATACCAAAGTGGTTTTTACCAATCAAGAAAATCGTGGCAAGTTTGACGACTTAGCGAAGCAAACCAAAATGGTGCTGGTTGGCAGCAAAGTAGATGCGCAAAGCTGGGGTGATGATAGCTACGCTGAAAAGGTCGCAACGCAGTCGCAAACGGTAGACGCGGTTTCATTAGATACCGATGCACCCTTTCTGCAAATGTTTACCTCGGGTACGGTTGGCAAATCAAAAGGCGTTAGTGTGCCGCTAAGTGCGCTCTCAGCGTTTTATCTCTACATGCGCTATGCGATTGACTTGCGAGCGGATGATAATTACTGGAACATGGCTGATCCAGGCTGGGCATACGGTCTTTATTATGCGATTACAGGACCTTTGTTATTAGGGGTAACAACGTATTTTAATGAAGCTGGCTTTGATGCACAAAATACTCGTGATTTTATGGTACGTCATAAGATTAGTAATTTGGCGTCCTCACCGACAGCGTTTCGGATGATGAAATCGAGTGGCGTGTTTGAAAAATCTTACCATGACAATAATAATGACAATGAGGCTAAACTATCACTGCGCTGTGCCAATTCAGCAGGCGAGACCTTAAATACCGAAGTGGTCAATTGGGTTGAAAGCTATTTAAACTGTAAAGTCTGCGATCAGTATGGGCAAACCGAGACTGGAATGACTTGCTGTGAGCACCATGCATTAGCACATGAATGTCCGGTTGGCTCGATGGGCATGGCGCTACCGGGGCACACATTGGTAGTGTTAGATGATGATATGAATATATTAGCTGATGGCGAACAAGGACAGCTTGCCGTAGTGGTCAGTCAATCGCCCGCATTTTATTTCCGTGGTTATAGCTGGAACGAAAAAGACGCTTTTGCTGATGATTACTATTTAACAGGCGACGTGGTTGAGCGCCACAGTGATGGCAGCTATTGGTTTTCAGGGCGTGATGACGACATTATCATTACCGCAGGTTACCGAGTTGGACCAACCGATGTTGAAAATACCGTGCTGGAGCATGAGGCAGTCGCAGAGTCAGCGGCAGTTGGAGTGCCAGACGAAGTGCGTGGTCATACCATTAAGTCGTATGTGGTACTAAAAGACGGTATCGAAGGCACAGACGAGATTGCCAAGGAGATTCAAGACTTGGTACGCAAGCGTCTATCAACGCATGCTTATCCACGTGAGGTTGAGTTTGTGAAAGAGTTGCCAAAAACCCCAAGTGGTAAAATTCAGCGCTTTTTGCTGCGCAGTTTGTCTGCGGCCTAATGAAGCAATGCACTCATATTGTCAGGTTAAGATAAAAATCGATGACTGATAAAAATAACAGTAAAAACATTAATAAAAGGAATAATTATGCACATTGAACAACAGAGCTTTTTGGTCACAGGCGGTGCATCAGGTTTGGGAGAGGCCGTGGTTCGCGCTATTGTCAAGCAAGGCGGTAACGTCGTCATCGCAGATCTGAATGAATCAGCTGGTCAAGCGTTGGTAGATGAGCTAGGTGACAATGCGCGTTTTACACGCTGTGATGTGACCAGTAGTGATGAGGTGAAAGCGGCTGTGGATACGGCTGAAAAACAATTTGGCGGTTTGCAAGGGTCTATTAACTGTGCGGGCATTGCCGTTGTGCAAAAGCTACTGGACCGTGATAATAACCCAGCGGATCTCGATGCTTTTAGTCGCGGCGTCAATATTAATCTTGTCGGTTCTTTTAATGTCGCGCGTTTGGTCGCAGCCAGTATTGCAAAGCGTGTAGCAAATGCCAATAACGCAGACAGCTCTGTAGAGAAGAACGCTGATAATGGCGTCATTATTAATACGGCTTCTATCGCAGCTTTTGATGGGCAAGTAGGGCAAGCAAGCTATTCATCGTCAAAAGCAGGTGTCGTCGGTCTGACTTTACCGCTAGCACGTGAGCTGGCACGTCATGGTATTCGCGTCATGACTATCGCACCTGGCGTCTTTGCCACTCCGATGATGGAGACTATCCCTGAAAAAGCGCGCGAACAACTAGAGGCGGGCGTACCTTATCCTAAGCGTCTGGGCAATCCCAATGAGTTTGCCAAGTTGGTCATGCATATCATTGATAATGCCTATCTCAATGGAGAAGTCATTCGCTTAGATGGCGCGATTCGTATGGTGTAATGGTATTAACGAAGTTTTTATGTCCAAAAGATCCTAATTTTATCCATGAAATTTTCACAAAAACTGGCATGGTGCTTTGGTAAGTTAATAGCGTGGTATGTTGCCATTTCACTCTTTAACGCCAAACGGAGTTATTAAAGCCTATGTCATTTTTTTCTCTACATTTCAGCAAAAATCCGCGTCGATTGTTTGTCGTGATAGGACTGGGACTGACCACCATTATGAGCACCAGTGCGATAGGGTATGTCAAAACAGCCTCCTCGGATGCAAAAAGTACAGGCAATAATGGTCAGCCTATTTCTAGTACGGTGGTTATCGATAAAGTTTTTGTCGATAAATCCGACCGTATTTTGCAGCTATTGAGTGGTGATAAAGTCATTAAGTCCTATCGTATTGCGCTAGGGGATAGTCCGGTTGGTCATAAACAGCAGCAAGGCGATGAGCGCACACCTGTGGGGGCGTACATCTTAGATTATAAGAATGAGAACTCTATTGCCCATCGCTCCATCCATATAAGCTACCCCAATGCTGCGGACAAAGCTCGGGCACGATCACGCGGCGTCCATCCTGGTGGTGATATTATGATTCATGGGCAGATGAACGGCTTCGGTCATCTAGCGTGGATTAACCAACAACGTGATTGGACCGATGGTTGCATTGCGGTCACTGATAATGAGATGGATGAGATTATGGCGGCAGTTAAGGTTGGTACATCGATAGAAATTGTAGAGTGAGTGTTATGTTAATGCTGGCTATCGTGTAGTAAATTTCTAGCGGTGAAAGCGCATTAAAATCTCTGCTACAGCTGTCTCTTGCTTGCCTTTCATTGTTGAGCAAGCCTCTCTTTTAGTTGTTTTTTTTATTTATCCTCTTGAAATACTCTCTTAGTGTGCCTATTGATAGTTTGTGATAATATCATTGCTATGGGTAAGGTTTTTACCTATATAAAATCTTACTATTCTTCAGTATTTACTAATAAGTCATAGATATTGATTGACAAATTGCATAAGTAGGTTGAAATCTTGTATGTTATACCCTATATATATAACAACTAACGGTGATTGAGACACGATAAAATTGACGATAAGCGCTATGTTTTAAATGCGGCGCGTTCGGTATTTTATGTTGCATCCACTGACTGATAATACTAATTATAAAAGGACACAATTATGAGGTTCGAAAAATTTACCCAGAAACTACAATCAGCCATTCAAGAAGCACAGAGCCTAGCATTGGGGCGTGACCATACAGGTATTGATCCTGTGCATCTGCTTGCAGTATTGCTACAGGATGAGTCTAATTTATCTATCTGCCAACAAGCAGGCGCGTCTATCCCTGCGCTAAAGAATGGTGTGGCAAAGGCGCTCGACAATCAAGCAACGATTAGTGAGCCAACCGGCGATGTGAATTTAAACCCAAATTCGGTCAAAATTTTGAACTTGGCAGACCGTCAAGCGCAGAAAGAAGGCGATGATTTTATCGCCACTGAATGGGTGATGTTGGCGCTCGCTGAGCAAGGTGAAACCAAAAAGATATTTGAGAGTGCGGGCGTAACAGCGAGTAAATTAAAAACAGTCATTGAGCAATTGCGAGGTGATGATACCGTGAATAATCAAAATGCTGAAGATCAGCGTGATGCGCTGAATAAATATACCATTAACTTAACTGAGCAGGCGGAACTTGGTAAGCTTGACCCTGTGATTGGTCGCGATGAAGAGATTCGTCGTACCATTCAAGTACTGTCACGTCGTACCAAAAATAACCCAGTACTGATTGGTGAGCCAGGTGTTGGTAAAACGGCTATCATTGAAGGTTTGGCACAAAAAATCATCAATGGTGACGTACCAGAAGGACTACGCCGCAAAGAAGTGTTGTCGTTAGATTTGGGCTCATTGATTGCAGGTGCAAAATTCCGTGGTGAGTTTGAAGAGCGACTCAAAGCGGTACTCAGCGACTTATCAAAGCAAGAAGGCAATGTCATCTTATTTATCGATGAGTTGCATACTTTAGTAGGTGCTGGTAAAGCCGATGGTGCGATGGATGCCGGTAATATGCTAAAGCCTGCGCTTGCGCGTGGTGAGCTACACTGTGTCGGTGCGACAACTCTCGATGAGTATCGCCAGTACATCGAAAAAGATGCGGCTCTTGAGCGTCGTTTTCAAAAAGTACTGGTCGATGAGCCAACGGTCGAAGACACCATTGCGATTTTGCGTGGTCTAAAAGAGCGTTATGAGCTGCATCACGGTGTTGATATCCAAGACAGCGCGATTATTGCTGCTGCGCGGATGAGCCATCGTTATATTACCGATCGCAAACTGCCAGATAAAGCGATTGATTTGATTGATGAAGCGGCCAGTCGTTTACGTATGGAGATGGACAGCAAGCCTGAAGCATTAGGTAAGCTTGATAGTCGCTTGATTCAGTTGAAAATGCAGCGCGAAGTGCTCAAAAATGAAGAAGACGCTGGTGCGCAAGCCGAGCGTAAAGTGCTCGATGCACAAATTGAAGAGCTAGAAAAAGAGTACGCTGACCTTAATGAGATTTGGCAAGCAGAAAAAGCCTTGGTCAAAGGCAGTCAGCAGCTAAAAGACGAGCTGGATAAAGCGCGTATCGCCTATGACAAAGCCAGTCGTGAAGGTGATTACGAGACCATGAGTAAGCTGCAGTATGAAACGATTCCGCAGCTTGAGCGCCGCATTACTGAGTCTGACTTGGCAGAACAAAAAGAGCAGACAGGCGAAGGTAGTGGTGTAAAACTGCTACGTAACAAAGTCACGGATAATGAAATTGCCGAAGTCGTAGCGGCAGCAACAGGTATTCCTGTGAGTAAAATGATGCAAGGCGAGCGTGACAAGATGATAGCGATGGAAGAAAAGCTCCATGAACGCGTCATCGGTCAAGATGAAGCAGTCGAAGCGGTCGCCAATGCGGTACGCCGTAGCCGTGCTGGTTTGTCTGATCCGAATCGCCCTTCAGGTTCGTTCTTATTCTTAGGACCAACGGGTGTCGGTAAGACTGAATTGACCAAGTCACTAGCGAACTTCTTATTCGACTCTGAAGATGCGATTGTTCGTATCGACATGAGTGAGTATATGGAGAAGCACAGTGTCAGTCGTTTGGTGGGTGCGCCTCCAGGTTATGTGGGCTACGAAGAAGGTGGTGCATTAACGGAAGCGGTACGCCGTAAGCCTTATAGTGTGATTTTGTTTGATGAAGTTGAAAAAGCGCACCCTGATGTGTTCAATATCTTGCTACAAGTATTGGACGATGGTCGCTTAACGGACTCACAGGGTCGTGTGGTGGACTTCAAAAACACGGTCATCATTATGACCAGTAACTTGGGTTCGTACAAAATCCAAGAGATGGTCGGTGAAAGTTACGAAGACATCAAAGCTGAGGTGATGGAATCAGTTGGGCAGCATTTCCGCCCAGAGTTTGTCAACCGTATCGATGAGATTGTGGTATTCCATCCGCTCGGTATGTCGCAGATGTCAGGTATTGCTGCGATTCAGTTGGATCGCTTACGTCAGCGCTTGCATGAGCGTGAGATGGATATCGAGCTATCAGCTGATGCGATGAATAAACTGGTTGCGATTGGTTATGATCCTGTCTATGGCGCACGCCCACTAAAACGTGCGATCCAGCAGGAAATTGAAAACCCATTGTCATTGAAGCTATTGGCTGGTGATTTTGGCGCAGGAGATATCATCAAAGTCGATGTCGGCGCAGATGATAAGTTGGTGTTTGAGAAACGTAGCATGAATTAATATCTAACCCTAACTGACCGTGGTTTAAAACTAACCTCTTACTTGCCTATTTTTTCTACAGGCAGGTAAGGGGTTTTTTTGTGCGCTATTATTATTTACGGTTTGGGTGCTTTGACTATGTTATAAATAAACTAAGCACTAAAAACTAAACACTAGGAATAAGACATCAACAGTTACGGAGACGACAAAATGACGATCATCAGTATGCAGCACCTAAGCACGCCATTAATGTTACCGATAATGATCAGCGCACTGCTGTTTAGTGCTCCCGCTTGCTCCAATCAAACTGCCGTCAATACCCATGAAGACCTGACAGACTATAAAGAAGGGCAAGCCTCTGCTAGTGAATCGCTAGCAAGTACCGAAAAACCCGCCTTTATCACCAAAAAAATTGCCACGTTTGATGAACCTTGGGCAATAACAGCATTACCTACCATTAATAATGAGCCCCCTAAATTACTTGTCACCCAAAAGACAGGCGAGTTATTCATTGTTGATACGGCAACAGGTGCGAAGACAACCATCAGTGGTATACCGAAAGTGGCTTATGGTGGGCAAGGTGGTCTTGGCGATATCGTTCTTGCGCCAGATTTTGCTACTTCTAATCATGTCTATATGAGCTACGTTGAAGCAGGGAATGGCACTGATAATAATAAATTTGGTGCTAAAGTTATCAAAGCGACATTAATAGGATTGGATATAGCCACGCCACGTTTGCAGGATCTTACGCCCATTTGGGAGCAAATACCGAAAGTAAAAGGGCAGGGGCATTATAGTCATCGCTTGCTTTTCTCGCCTGACGGAAAATATTTATATATCAGTTCAGGCGAGCGCCAAGAAAAAACACCAGCACAGGATATGAGCGTCAATTTGGGCAAAATTATTAGGTTAAATCTTGATGGCTCAGTGCCAGCAGATAACCCTTTTGTAGATAATAGCAATGACATTGCCGCACAGTTTTGGAGTATAGGACATCGTAATGTATTGGGTATGGCGTTCGATGAAAAAGGTAGGCTTTGGGCGCATGAGATGGGACCACGGGGCGGTGATGAATTTAATCTCATTGAAAAAGGTCATAACTACGGCTGGCCAATCGTATCAAATGGGCGTAACTATACAGGCACTGATATTCCTGACCATGAGACACGTCCTGAGTTTACGCCGCCCAAAATTAGTTGGACGCCAGTGATATCACCATCATCGATAAGTATTTATAACGCTGGTAAATATAATGATTTCCCAGCGTGGCAAGGTAATGCGCTCATTAGTGGCTTATCCTCTAAAGCGCTGATAGTCGTCGATTTTGATGAAAATAGCCACGCGACTGAGCGCTATCGCTATGATATGGGCGAGCGTATTCGTAGTGTGTTAAATGTAGATGGACAAGTTTGGGTATTAGAAGATGGCGATAATAGTGGCTTATTACAATTGATTCCGCAGTAGTGATTAGTAGCTATTGCTCTTCAACTTTCCAAGCGTTTGCACTATTGTAGGTTGGGCTGCTAAATGGTTTTGGTCTATTTCTGTCAATAAGAAAAACGTAAATAGCTAATTAGATTTGATAGTTGAGAGGTATCTTGTTAAGGTATTCTTCCTAAAAAACTAAGGCTAACAAACAAATGGATCATGTAAAAGTTGGCAGGTTAGGCCCTTTTCCACGGGTAAGTAAACCTGTGTTTATTACTTCAGCGCTACTTATTATTGGATTTATTATCTTTGGTGCTTTCTTTACTGAAACCGCTGGTGTGTTATTTAGCTTTTTGCAGAATTTTATTACAGATAAGTTCGGCTGGATGTTTGTTATATTAATGAACGTTGCGCTGGTATTCTGTATTTATCTAGCAGCGAGCCGTTATGGTGACATCCGTTTAGGTCAACAAACAGAAAAACCGCAGTACAGTTTGTTTTCTTGGATAGGGATGTTGTTCTCTGCTGGTATCGGTATTGGACTGGTATATTGGGGGACGGCTGAGCCCTTGTATCACTTTATGGCACCACCACTCGGTGAGGCGGAAACAATAGAAGCCGCCAAGCAAGCCATGAGTATCTCATTTTTACATTGGGGACTACATGCTTGGGCGATTTATACCATTGTGGCATTGGCGCTGGCTTACTTCCACTTTCGCCGTGGACTGCCATTGTCGATTCGCTCGACGCTATACCCGTTATTAGGCGAGAAAATATATGGTCGCTGGGGTCATACGGTGGATATTCTAGCCGTGTTCGGCACGATGTTTGGTGTGGTAACTTCCTTAGGTCTAGGGGTTATGCAGATCAATTCAGGTCTTGAAAATTTATTCGGTATACCAAATTCTTTAACCGTACAGTTTATTATTATTGCCTTTGTGACCGCATTGGCATGTGGCTCATTGATGCTTGGTCTTGATAAAGGTATCAAGCGCCTAAGTGACATTAATATGGGTTTTACAGGTGTGCTCTTGGCCTTTATGGTCATCTTAGGACCAACCTTATTTATTTTTGATAGTTTTATAGAAAATATTGGTAATTATGTCGTTGCCATGATTCCGTTATCAACATGGGGCGAGGCTTATAGTAATACGGATTGGCAGAGTGGTTGGACGATATTCTATTGGGCGTGGTGGGTAAGTTGGGCACCGTTTGTCGGCGTATTTATCGCTCGCATCAGTCGCGGTCGTACCATTCGTGAGTTCGTATTGGGTGTCTTATTGATTCCAATGCTGATTTTGTTTTTCTGGTTCACCACTTTCGGTGGTGTCGCTATCCATATGGAGCTTTTAGCGGCGCTTGATCCTGCTATGGCTAGTCCAGGATTGGTAGAAGCGGTGCAAGCAGATACGGGTAGCGCTATTTTCAAGCTGGTTGAGTATTATCCATTCGCGAAACCAATTACCTTGCTCATCGTTATTATGATTGTTTTATGGTTCGTAACTTCATCGGATTCAGCAAGTTTCGTCATTGATATGTTGACGGCGGGCGGCGATACCAACCCACCTAAGATTCAACGTTTATTTTGGGCGACTATGGAAGGTTTGATTGCCGCTATATTGTTAGCAGCAGGCGGATTAGGCGCATTGCAAGCCGCCGCTATTGTGGCTGGACTGCCATTTGCTTTAGTGATATTTGTCATGATGTATGCGTTACTTCGTGGCTTAAGCCGAGATCGTTTGATACTGTATCGCGCTCAGCAGCACTTTATCACCGAAGAATCCGCAGATCATAACTCAGCCAATGAGTTTGCTGATGAGCACTTGTTAAAAGGACCGCCTAAAATCGTGAAAGGTGATTAGCAGATTATATATATCAGCTTTAATACTGTTTTTATGAAATGAATCAGGCAGTTAGCTTCTTCTTTTTTTACGTAAAAATACAATATAATAATTGTGATTTGAAATCCTAAGATGCATCGTTATCTTAGGATTTTTTTATTTGTTGACCAATAGCAAGGTTATAAAGTGTCTGATTCGATTTGATAGTTGTGCAGTATCTTGTTAAGGTGAGCCCCTTCAAAAATTGAGATGACTAAATGGATCATGTAAAAGTTGGCCGCTTAGGCCCTTTTCCGCGGGTAAGTAAACCTGTGTTTTTAACTTCAGCGTTATTAATTCTTGTGTTCATTATTTTTGGTGCTCTTTTTAATGAGCAAGCAGAATTGTTATTTGGTCATGCCAAAGCATTCGTGTCTTTGCGTTTTGGCTGGTTCTTTATTGTGGTGGTCAACTTAACGTTGGTGATGAGTATTTACATGATATTTAGTTGTTATGGCGATATCAGGCTTGGTCATCAAAATGAGAAACCAGAATACAATCTAGTATCTTGGATCGGCATGCTATTTTCAGCAGGTATCGGTATTGGCCTGCTCTATTGGGGTACGGCTGAACCTTTGTATCATTTTATGGCGCCGCCGCTAGGAGAAGCTGAAACAAAACAGTAGCTGCCGCCAAGCAAGCGATGAATATCTCGTTCTTGCACTATGGTTTGCATGTGTGGGCGCTCTATGGCATGGTCGCGTTGTCATTGGCTTATTTCCATTACCGAGTGGGCTTACCGCTGGCTATTCGTTCGACACTATATCCTATATTGGGCAAAAAGATCTATGGTGGCTGGGGTCATACGGTAGATACATTAGCGGTATTCGGTACGATGTTTGGAGTAGTGACCACTTTAGGTCTTGGGGTATTGCAAATTAACTCAGGTCTTGAGACGTTATTTGGCATACCCAATAATATTACAGTGCAAATTATTTTGATTGCCTTAATCACTATGTTGGCAGGTCTGTCTCTATTTATGGGGCTAGATAAAGGGATTAAGCGCTTAAGTGATACCAATATATTATTTACTGTGATATTGCTCAGTTTTGTGATTATTTTAGGCCCGACCCAGTTTATCTTTAATAGCTTTATAGAAAATATTGGCAATTATTTACATCAAATTGTGCCATTAGGTCTTTGGACAGAATCGTATGATGGTCAAGAAAACTGGCAGGCATCATGGACGATTTTCTATTGGGCATGGTGGATAAGCTGGTCGCCTTTCGTTGGTGTGTTTGTGGCTCGTATCTCTCGTGGTCGAACCATTCGTGAGTTTATCTTAGGGGTGTTATTAATTCCTATTACTATTTTGTTCTTATGGTTCACCGCTTTCGGTGGTTCAGCCGTTAATATGGAATTAATGGCAGCCGCTGATCCCAACCTCATCAGTCCTGGCTTGATTGAGGCTGTCCAAGCAGATACTGGCAGTGCCATCTTTAAGCTGATGGAATCTTATCCATTTACGTCAGCTTTGAACTTGCTTATCGTAGTGATGATTGTGCTTTGGTTTGTCACGTCATCGGATTCGGCCAGTTTTGTGATTGATATGTTGACCTCAGGTGGCGATGCCAATCCACCAAAAATTCAGCGCCTATTTTGGGCAGGTACAGAGGGTGTTATCGCTGCCGTACTATTAGCAGCAGGTGGCTTGAGTGCGCTACAAGCGGCTTCAATTGTGTCAGGTTTCCCTTTTGCGATTGTGATAGTCGTTATGATGTACTCATTATTACGCGGCTTGAGTCGAGATCGTTTGATACTGTATCGCAACCAGCAATGGTTTGTCACCGAAGAGTCAGCAGAGCATAATTCGGCCAATGAGTTTCGTGATGAAGATTTGCTGACAGGTCCACCTGATATTGAAAAACCTGAAGGTTAGATTTTATCGATCTAAAAGATCATAAAAAAGCACCCGCCTATGATTAAGCGGGTGCTTTTTTATATGATTTAATTGTCTTTTTTAGTTTGATATAAAGTATTTACACAAAGTTATGAAGCCAAAGTTATAAAGCAAGGTTATGAGCACTGTCCTTTGACATAACCTACTGCCGCCGTTGTGCCACATGCCGAACATGAGTTGCCCGCAGTGCGATAACTAAATCCTGAGCTGGTTTTTACTTTGACACACACAGGATCATATTGCGCGGTGCACATCGTTTGCTCAGGGTTGTAAGGTGGGCACTTGATAAAAGGGTTATCGCTGTTCTGTTGGCTGTGCCCAGTGCTATGAATAGGGGCGGTGTCAGGCGTATCGATGCTTTGGATGTTATTACAGCCAGCTAAGGCAATAGTGACTGATAACCCTAATAATGACAGGCATGATCGCCATGATTTGAATAAGTGGTTCATAATCATATGTCCTTATAAATAGTGTTCGGTAAGTCCCTGTTATCGATAGCTGGTTGCAACCATGTGATGAACAAGGTGGTTTTAATTGATAGTAGCCTATTTATCAGCAGTCATCTACCAAATCATGATTAATAAAAAAACCCAAGCTTATGATTAAGCTTGGGTTTAAGAATTATTACTATCAATTTTATAAATGCTAGCCGTTTTATAAATGCCAGCTAAAGGCGATAGAACTATTTGGCAGCTTTGTCATCTTGATTAAGCTGAACATATTTATCAAAGTTCTGCGCATAATCAGTCAGGTTGTCGCTCAGCATTTGGCGATATTGTTTGACATAAAATTCAACGATATCATCTTTTTCTTTGGCAAAGTCATCGCCTTTGACAAAGCCGATAGAGGCGACAGATGCGCTATAACGTGCGGCTGCATAAAGTAGTGATGCACCTACTTGTCCTGAATGCGCTTCAGAACCCAACTGACTATTTGCGATACCAATAATGGCATCAGCACGTTGATAAAATGCTTGCATTTCAGGGGTAATCTCAATGTTAACATCAACATTGCTTTCTTGAATGTTGCTGTCTTGCATATTGTCTTGAGACATAAGCGACTCCTAATAAGTGTCGGTAATTTTAAATTTATAAAGAGGGTTTTTAAGGGATGTAACGTGATATTTTTACAAACCAGCGTCTGCTTTCAAGATTTCAGCTTTGTCTATTTTTTCCCATGTAAAGGCAGTTTCAGAGCCAGGACGACCAAAATGACCAAAAGTCGCCGTTTGCTGATACATTGGTTGTAATAAGTTTAGCATACGGGTAATGCCATAAGGGCGCAGATCAAAATGGGTGCGAATCAGACGGATGATTTCATCATTGCTGATTTTATTCGTACCAAAAGTATTGACCGAGATAGAGGTTGGTTCAGCGACACCAATGGCATAGCTAACCTGTATTTCACAGCGCTCAGCAAGTCCTGCCGCAACGATATTCTTAGCCACATAACGTACGGCATATGCAGCACTGCGATCTACTTTTGATGGATCTTTACCACTGAATGCACCGCCGCCATGACGCGCCATACCGCCATACGTATCAACAATGATTTTACGACCTGTCAATCCAGCATCACCAACAGGACCGCCAATCACAAACTTACCCGTTGGGTTGATATGATAGCGCGTGCCAGCATGCAATAATTCAGCAGGCAATACTTGTTTGATGATAGATTCCATTATTGCTTCTTGCAGGTCTTTTTGCGAGATACTTGGATCGTGTTGCGTTGATAGAACCACGGCATCAATGGCAACAGGCTTGCTACCATCATATCTTAAGGTCACTTGTGCTTTGGCATCTGGACGCAACCACGGCAACTCGCCTGCACGGCGCAGCTCAGATTGGCGTTCCATCAAGCGGTGAGCAAATTCGATAGGGGCTGGCATCAAGACATCAGTTTCATTGCTGGCATAGCCAAACATAAGACCTTGGTCACCTGCGCCTTGCTCTTCAGGGTCGCTACGATCGACACCTTGAGCGATTTCAGGAGATTGTTTGCCGAGCATGTTGATGACCGCACATGTTTCGCCATCAAAGCCCAAATCTGAGTGGTGATAACCAATGCCGTTTACGGTATCACGCACGATACGCTCAACGTCGATATTTGCCGTCGTGGTGACTTCACCTGCTAGTATCACAGCACCTGTTTTAACCAAGGTTTCGCATGCCACGCGTGCATGCAAATCTTCACGTAAGATGGCGTCAAGGATGGCATCTGATATTTGGTCAGCCATTTTATCAGGATGACCTTCGCTCACAGATTCTGAGGTAAATAAGTTGTATTCACGCATAATGGGATCGCTTAATTGCAGGGACTGTATTCTACGAACTCAGTCATTATTAAATGTATATAAAAATAAAAGGCGAAAACGAATAAAAAAATTAGCACATTTTACCGTGTATCGAGGTAAAACTCTAGCGATGGATAATACTAAGAAGTAACTAGGCATGGATTAACCATGGTAAAAGTCATCAATTTCGCTATTTTCTTGCCAGCGATATTCGGTATAGTGAGCGATCTGGCGCGCTGTATCGATGTCATGTCTGTCGGCGATGAAACCAAGCGCCATGTCCATACCTGCACTGACACCTGAGGACGTATAAAATTTGCCGTCAACAATCCAGCGTGCTTGCTCTGCCCAATAGACTTTGTCAGATTGCGCTATCACCCATTGCCATGACAGCTTATTAGACGTTGCGCGCTTGTCATCTAAGACGCCAGCCTTAGCCAACAATGCGCTACCCGTACAAACGCTAAGTACCCAATCAGCATGGTCAACCAAGGTTATTAACGTCTGCAAAAATGGTCGGTGATTGATTTGCTGGCGAGTACCCATGCCGCCAACCATCAACAAGATATCAGTCTGATGCGCTAACTCGCTGACAGCGACTGTTTGCATCGCAACGCCATGCTTACTATGGATAATGCCGCCGTTTAAGGAGGAAAATTGCAGACGATAATGCTCAGGTAAGCAGCCAAACATCTCGATAGGTCCAAATAGATCTAAAGTCTCGAAATCATCGAATAATAGCGCGGTCAGTGTCTGCATCTGGCTTCCTGATTTTTAAATAATGTTTACAAAAGTAAGTGGGCGTCTACTGCTTTTTTAACCACGCTATTCAGGTTTTATTTATATAAAGTAGATAAATTAAACCTTTTATAACTAGGGCGTGTCCTCATTTTAAAAATGGTGATAAAAATGAGATAAATTGCCGTCAAACAAGGAAAATAGCGCACATAATATCGAGATATTAAGAAGCTGTTTGACGATGTTTGGCAAAATTTAGCTATTTTTAGCCCATTTAGAAAGTAATTGATTGAATTTAGGACACGCCCTAGAGCAGTTGTCGTTCTAAAAGTGATCGTTCTAAAAATTATAGCTCCAAAAACTTGGCTTTGTCTTTAAACATACATTCGTCATAAACAGGACACGCCCCGCATTTGGGTGTACGTGCTTGGCAGGTATAGCGCCCGTGTAATATAAGATAATGATGCGCATCCACGATGAAGTCATCTGGGATACGCTCGACCAGCTTATTTTCGACGATCAAGACGTTCTTGCCAGTGGCAAGTCCCGTACGATTACCTACCCGAAAGATATGAGTGTCGACCGCCATGGTTGGCTGACCAAAAGCGGTATTTAACACCACATTGGCAGTTTTACGCCCAACGCCAGCGAGTGATTCTAAATCTTTGCGGTTATCAGGGACGGTGCTATTAAATTTCTCAATTAAATCATGGCAAGTTTTGATGACGTTTTTGGCTTTGGCATTATATAAGCCAATATTTTTGATATAAGATTTTAGACCGTCTTCACCCAATGCCAAGATTGCTTCAGGTGTATTTGCTACGGGATATAATTGCTTGGTGGCAATATTGACGCTCACATCCGTCGCCTGCGCAGACAAGATGACCGCGATCAGCAGCTCAAAATTACTCTTATAATTCAATTCCGTAACCGGCTCATCAATCGTCGCTGCCAGTTTCTCAAAAAATGGACGCACATTACGATTGGGCATTCGCCGCGATGGCGGGGTATCGGCAGTTTTGTGCTTGACGGTTTTACTCATAGTATTCTTACTATTTTTTGGCTATTGATAGTTAATAACTGATACAAGATATCGGAATAAATTCATTTTAGCGATGTTGGACTGTCTAACAAATGATAATTACGCTATTAAAGCTGACTTAACTCTACTTGCAACGCGTCAAGCTCTACTTGTTTGCTCTCATTTGGACGGACACTTAGCTGTTTTTCTAGCTTTTTAATTTTACTACGAAGCTTCGCTGCGGCAATAGTATTTTTTGCCTGCGCTTCGCTGATATTCAACGATTGACTAGCGGCATTGTTCAATTTTGCTTCAACCATGCTGACCACAGGTCTACTATTGCTACTATCAGCCAGCTGCTCGGTGACGCGTCTTAAATGAGTATGATAGCGCTGTCTTAAATCTTCTTGCTCTGTGGTACGTTCAGAGCTAGATAGCTCCCGTTCAACAGTGACCAAGTCGATACAGTCGACTGGACAAGGAGCGATGCAAAGCTCGCAGCCGGTGCATAAATCCGTAAAGATAGTATGCATGTGCTTACCAGTACCGACAATAGCATCGACTGGGCAGGCAGGTATACATTTGGTGCAGCCGATACAATCATCTTCACGGATCACCGCACGTACCTCAGTCGGACGTTCAGAGGTCGCATCTATTGGCCACTGAGAAGGCGCAGCGCTAAGTATCGCTTCATGACTATCTATATTAATAATTTGAGCGATAGCATTGGTAACGGGTTGACCACCGGGTACACATTTGTTGTATGGCTCATTGTCTAGCACGATAGCAGCGGCATAGGGTAAGCAGCCATCTGGGTGCTCGCACAGCCCACATTGTGTTTGCGGTAAACAAGCATCAATATATGAGATTTTCGCTTGTATGTCCGCAGGTAAGCGCTCTATATCCAAAGTGTCGAACAAGATTGGCAAATTGGTGAGACGGATATGGGTGCTATTTTTACTAGTGGTGCTTTGCATATGCTTTAAAACCTTAATATCAGTGCTAAGTGCTAAGTGCTAAGTGCTAAGTGCTAAGTGCTAAGTGCTAAGTGTGCTCTGAGCGCTGACATTAGAATAATAGGATAATAACGATATTGATAAATGCTGCATTGATATTATAGATTAAAGTAAAATACCTTGCTCATTGGCAATTTGTGCAATCAGCTCGTAAGCAATGCTACCTTTTGAGGGTATTTTTGGCAAATTTGATAGATCAAAAAAATCGGCGTGCGACAGCTCATCTTCTTGGATAACAATTTCGCCAGCTGCATAAGACGCGCGAAAGCCTAGCATTAAATTAGAGGGAAACGGCCATGGCTGACTGCTGACGTACCGAATATCTGATAGGCTGATATTCACCTCTTCTGCCACTTCGCGCACCACCGCGTGTTCTAGGCTTTCACCCACTTCTACAAAGCCTGCAATCAAACCGTATAGTAACGGTTGTGGCGACTGTAATAAATGAGGCGCTGTTTTTTGCTGTCCATAACGATGATGATGGGCTAGCAAAATCTGCATTTCACCAGTTTGCGGATTCGGGCGAGTAATAGCCGTGATGACACAGGGTTGTACACGTGGGTATTGGCGCAATCGGCACACTGGACAGACCATCGCACGCTCATCTCGTTTGGCATGAATGGTTGGGGCAGCACAGCGACTACAAAACTGTGTATCTGTTTGCCAGCGCAATAACTGTATCGCTTGGCTAAGCTGATCGGACAAAGCCACGGGCAACTGAGTAATCAGCTGGCGGTAAGGAACAAACGCATTGCCGCTGCCCTCAGCGATGATAGGCAATACCATGTGATGTGCAATTGCATAGTCATAAGTAATGGCGCTAGCCGCTTGCGCAGTAAAGGTGTGGGGAGTATTAATCGAACTGTCAGCACTTTCTAGAGTATCGGAACTTTCTAAAATATCGGCATACTTCAGAGCATCTACACTCGCGCTAGTAGGATTGACATCAGGCGACCAGTGACGCGGTGCTAGGCTTTCGAGTAGCGTGACATGACCAACTTGATAAGCAAGCTGGGTTTCCTCGTCTGAATGTGTAGCGGATGGGGGTAATTCAAGCTGCACCGGCCACCATCCATTAGGTAGCTGGCGGCATAAAACAGTATCATCACTAAATACAAAAGCGCTGGTCATAGGTAAAATTCCAAACCGGTTACGGTCAGTACGCATCAGTGTTGATACAGACTTTTTTTAATTGAATTAAAGTCAATCCTATATCATTCGGATACGGTGTCAGTCAGGCTCGCTTAGCACTACTATTCGTAGTGCTTTCACTCACCTTGCTTGTATCTAGCTTATATGGGATCGACTATATATAAATGAAGGGCTATGGCAGCAAAGCCGCCATTTAAATATCATTTTAGTGCTTAAGCGTGATAAAAATTAGGCTGCGAGTAAATGGCTCAAGCTCTGCTGTCCCACATCTAATGCTTGTTTGCTGACCGGACGATTGTGCTCAAAACCATCTAGATGATGATCGACGGCCATAATGACATCAGCGATACAGGCAAGCGTACTGTCTTCAATGCGTTGTCCACCTTCGATACGTTGCTGAAGATAATTGGCCAATTGACTGAGCATGCTGGCAGGTGTTGGCAGCTGTAAGAAGCGCACAGCCCCTGCCACTTGGCGCATCATCTCAGGTATATTCTGGATATTGAGCATATCGCGCTCTGGCTCAGCCAGATAATCGTTAATGGCTTGTTCTGCACTGGCAATAGCGGAACGACTTTCTTGTATCAAAGTATCATTAGCCGTATTGAGCTGATGTAAAGAGATATGCGGGTTATTCAGTGGCAAATAGATGGCTCCTGGTGTGTGCATTTCTGCCATTGCAATGGTGGCGTTTTCCGCATGCATTAATGCCAACAGCAAGTGATCAAAATCATCAGGCGAGGGCGTTTGCCAATGACTAACAGCTTCTGCTGCTATGCTGAGACTATTGGCTGCATTTGATAAACCAAGCAAGCGTAACGCTGAGCTCAATTCTGTTAGCTCTTTGATGATCTGCGCGGTTTGCATATCGACAGGGTTCAATGAATCACCGCGTGCGTAGCTATCCACATTTTCTTTGATAGTATTAATTTGGGTCTGAATGATGGTGTTCAGCGTATCGGTCAGCGCGCGATTAGGACCGAATAAGAAACGTTTCATTTGCTCAAGTTGCGCGCTTTCCAAGTGGTTGCTGGCGTATTGCTCACGCAGTCGTTGCGCCGCATCACTGTCACGCTGGCAAGCAAAACTGACCAAATCAGCAAACCGTTTGTCCATCACAGGCAAGTAGCTTTGGAATTGCTGCTCTAAATAAATCAGTGTGTGTTTTTGACTCAGATTTAGCGGTAATATCGTGGCAATGCCAGTGACAGCTGCGGTGGCCGCTTGCCAAAATAGACTGCTGGTGTTTGATGCTATCAAAGCACACGCTGCACTCATGGCGTCAAGTTTCTGCTGATCGTCTGGGCTAACGTTGCCATCTTGATTGAGCAGAGCGACTCCAAGACCACTACGATAAGCATAAGTTAGTAGTTCAGTGTCTAGGTTAAGCTCGTCAAGTGGTTGGAAGTTCTGTTCAGGGTTGGCAATGATGACACTACTGCTACCAAAGGCTGCAAAATAGTCTGCTGTGATAGGGGTTTCTTGCCCGTGAGCATTGAGTTTATTGATAACAGGCAGTAACAAGGTTGGCTCTACCGACTCTGTCAAAAGCACAAACTCGATATAGCGATCCAATGTCATAATGGCTTCTGATAAGTCCATAATCAAGCTGGTATCGTTATTATCACCATTATCATAGAGGCGCTGTAAACCATTGACAATAGCGGTATTCAAAGCCTCTGCACCAACCAAAGATATCAGTTCAAAAATGCAAGACAGCTGCTTTAGCACAGTGATAGAATCTAATAATAAAGGGGCTTGACTATTATCATCATTAAATTCACTCAGATGAATCTCAGTATCTTTTAAGGTTACGATGATCTCATCATGCAACAAATGTAGCGATGGTAGATTGAAATCAGTAACACTAAGCGTTGGGGCCGTTAACTTCATTTGCGCAGACTGGTTCATAGGTGTTTTTCCATAATGTACTGATGAGAATGGCGATGGTTTAAATGATGATCGAAAAAGCACTTGCTGGTGATGTTTTAACGCTTAATATAACAATAATCAAGCCTATATTATACAAATGTTATTGCTCAAAGATTGATATCATCAGCTTATACGGCGACTACATATTGGCTTTTAACTCAGGATACGCTTCTGCGAGCGCGGCATACCACTCTTGGTTGGTATTTTCATCCATAGATGACTCTAGCAATAAAGACGCTAAATTGGCAAAACTGGCGTGTGCTGTCTGCCCACCATCTGTTTGCGTGTCTTCTTCGATGGCGAGTGTAACCTGTCCACCTGTCATCGCCAGATAAACTTCTGCTAAAATCTCTGAATCAAGTAAGGCGCCATGAAAAGTACGATCTTGCTTTCCCACATTTAGGCGACGCACTAAAGCATCTAGGGTGTTTTTTTGCCCAGGATATTGCTGCTTTGCCATGACCAGCGAGTCAGTCACTTGTACGCGCTCGGCAAAGTCGTTCATACCAACTTTGGCAAACTCCATGTTTAAGAAGTTCATATCAAAGGTGGCGTTATGAGCGATGATTTCTGCGCCGTCCATAAAATCATAGAGCGACTGAGCAACTTGATCAAAGGTAGGCTTGTCGGTCAAAAATGCCTCAGAAATACCATGGATACGAATGACTTCATCATCCATGCCGCGTTGTGGATTGATATAAACGTGGAGCTTTTCACCCGTAAATTTACGCCCGATCATCTCCACGATACCGACTTCGATAATACGGTCGCCTTTTAAGGGATCAAGGCCTGTGGTTTCAGTATCCATAATGAGCTGGCGATCAGACTCATGACGATGGATAGGTTTGGGCAGCAGCGGTATGAAATACGGATTGGCACGACTGGTGTCGCCGTCGAATTTTGGTGTATTAGCTTCTTCTATGCCAGTAACGGTAGCGGGCACATGACCATTTATCGTCGCATCAGTCATAGACGTTTGGGTTTCCGGCATCTCTATTTTACTCATTGGTTTGCTAGCATTATGCTGATAGCGATCGGCTTCTATTACAGCACCTTTACTCATCATATCATCGGCAGAGTTTGTATCGTTATCAGTGTCTATGACATCTTCGTCAAGCTCATCATCTGTCATATCCAGACCCAGTGGATCGAAACTTAGCCAGTCATCGTGAGCAGCATTTTGCGCTGTATTAGGCATTATTTGCCCTTTTTTTTTAGCTGTGTCTTGCGGCTCTATGCTCGATAATTCTTCACTGCTGGACGTCACGCCCAAGTTTGCCAGCTCGTCCGCTTTTTCATTGCCTGCATGTCCTGCGTGACCTTTGACCCAATGCCAGTCAACATCGCGCTGCTGGCATAGCTTGTCTAATTGCTGCCAAAGGTCTTGATTGGCGACGGGTTTTTTACTTGCCGTTTTCCAGCCTCTTTTTTTCCAACCCTCTATCCATTCGGTGATGCCTTTTTTGACATAGCTTGAGTCTGTCCAAATCTCGAGGTTGTGCTCATGCGGGCTATGGGTTAGTGCTTGTATTGCGCCCATCAACTCCATGCGATTATTGGTGGTCTCTTTATCACCGCCGTACAAATCTTGTGTACGTCCATCACTAAAAATGAGATGTGCGCCCCAGCCACCAGCGCCCGGATTGCCTTTACAGGCACCGTCCGTATAGGCCACGGTGGTGTTTGATTTGGCGGCCAACGGATTCATCGCGTTACTGGTGTTGAATGGCTGCGCTGAGGTGCGATTGTCTGACATAAAAAATTATTGACCTAAAAATTGATAAACATAGGGAGGGTTGGAGGGATTTTGCCAGCGTTGTTTTTACACCAGCGCTTCCATTATATTTTGGGAATGAGTATAACAAATCTATCGTTGATGTGGGCAATCGTAATGCACAAAGTCGCCAAAAGCACAGATCATAATAGTAACCTTGCTATTTTCTGTTAAAATGACTTGTGTTGCGACACAATATCAAACGGTATTGACTACGCAGCAGAAAAAACAGCAGTTTGCTGGCGTCAATTAGTAGCGCAAATCATTCGACAGTGCCAATAGTTGATGAAAACATGCCCTAGAAAATCACGTTAACATTAAGATTGTCGTCATCACTGTTTAAAGATAGTTTTTTTAAAGACAATTTTCATAAAAGTTTAATGCATGAATGCAGGATAACCCTATTATGTCCTTACGCTCAAACATTTTTTATAAAAGGCTGATGCGCTTACCAGTCGGCATAGCGGTGAGCAGCGCACTATTTTTAAGTGCTTGCAACGATAGCAACATTCAAGCTGATACTGGAATGGTCGAAGCGGCGACAGACTTATCGATTTTTGAAGGTTGTTACACGGTTAGTCATGACGAGCCTGCCCAAATAAAAGTGAGTCAACAGGATGGCTCGTGGGTGATGCAGATGAAAGAGCCGGCAAGTGCGAAGCGCGTTTGGGATGACGCTGAGCCGCTAGAAGTGATTGAAAATAGCGAAATTCCGCAGTTTTTCTCTATTGACCCTGACAATGTCGATGCGGTCATTGGGCGTCCTGATCGAGTGCTAGTACTGGCTCATGTGAAGCCTGCCTATGCCAATATCGATCCACTCTTAGATAGTGAATACTTATCCTATATTTATCGCGGTGCCAATACCATCTATCGTGTCGAGTGTGATGATGTTAATACCGATATTTTAGCCAATCCACATGCCAATATTGTGATTGATAATGTTAATGAGAGCCTCTAAACAAGCACGGCTCATAAACAGAATTTATGATCGATAGTTTTGTTTTAAACAGTGTTTTGCTATAAACCATATGTCATTAGAGTTAAGCAATATGAATTTTTTTAGTTACGTGGTATTGGGCGGATTTTCTTATGCGGCTGGTTGGGCAATCAGAACCTATGTACTTGATAAGAAGCCTGAACCTGAGCAACCTTATAATCTAAAGCATCCTGCAATTTTGGCGTACTTAGGCGGTTTCTTTATTATTATGCTGATTGTTTCGTGGCTGATTGGTCGCTATGCGCTTGGGCATGCTGCTATCGATTTGCCGTTTATTATTATCAATAGCCTCGTTGCAACCTTTGTCTATTCGTTCGGTCTCAATCCAGAAAAAGCGCGTTATGATGTTCCAGATTAACTCACATAAATAATTGCTATTAATGAATAAAAAAGCCACGGCTGATACATTGATTGTCAGTCGTGGCTTTTTATAACGATCATTTTTTATAACGATCATTTCAGGATGCTAGCTTGTACAAAGTTACTTGTTTTTCTTTAAGTCAGTAGCGGTTTGTTTTTTCTTCCAAGTTTGATATTTTTGCAAATCTTTTTCGACCAACTTCAAGCAAAAGGTGAGGACTAGCGCATCGTCAATATGACCGATAAAAGGTATGAAATCTGGAATGATATCGATTGGGTTGAGAGTATATAGCAGTCCAACCACACCTGCTGAAATGGTCTTGTAGGGAATATCGCGATAGTTTCCTTGATAGTAGTCTTTAATCAAGCTCATGAATAGCATCAAATCTTTGGCAAAACGCTCAAGATGGCTACTGTCTTTTAGCTTTTCTTGCAGTTTTTCTTCTTCGTTGATGAGGTACTCTAAATCAGTATCCAATATGTCCTCTTTTTTCTGTTTATCAGTCGCTTTCTCAGCCATTATTATTATCCTTATTTAACCGAAATCGGTATTCTCATACTACAACAAAGTCGCGGAATGTGCCAATACGGCTAGGTTTTTGGTATGTATCATGGCTAGCATCGCGAAAAATTAAATAGTGGCAAGGGTTGGGCAACTATCATCGCCAAAAAAGCGTTTACAATATGCTGCTGTGCGGTTTAAGCAAGTAGACTGCAAAAATAAAGATGATGCAAAAGTATATTAAAATAAAAATGATAAGGTGGCAGAGAGAGATGGTTTTCAAGAGTCAGTTATTAACAGATGATAGAAACAAAAATGAGCATACAGCGATTAAAACAACATCTGGGCTAAGCCGTAGGCAGTTTTTGCGTCGAGTAGGTGTCAGTGCGGGTACTGCTGCATTAGCAAGCCAAAGTATCTCTCAGGTTTGGGCCACCAGTTCTATCGAGCCTAATGGCAGCACCCAGCTTACTAAGGACGATTTACCAACAGAATCATTAAACGAGCAGACGCCATTCATACAGACCACTTGTATCACACCTACGATTGAGACACGACTGTTCGCTAGCTCCAACGTTGGTGGTAGTGGTGACCGCACCCAATTGGCATTAGATCGTGTGGCCTGTGCAGGTTTTAAAGTCAATAATCCTACGATTACCAATCGGCAGTATCTGCGTTTTGCTGGTACGGATTCGCAGCGAGCGAGTGACCTGCAAAACATCGCGACGGGTGCTATCGCAGCGCCCAAATTGCTGCTGGGTGTGCGCGGTGGCTACGGTGCCATGCGCATATTGCCGATGGTTGATTGGTCGACGCTAGGTCGTATTATGCAGGGGCGAGGCACGATACTCGCAGGTTTCAGTGATGTGACCGCTATTCAGTGCGCGCTACTGGCAAAGGGTGATATGAGCTCGCTTACGGCGCCGATGCTTTATAGTGAATTTGGCAAGACCAAACCTGATGAAGTCAGCTGTCGACAGTTTGTTGAAGCGCTCACCAATCCTAATCTGGTTATTAATATATCAGACGCGGCACTAACCAGTCAGAAACTCCCAAGCATTTTGACAAGTAGTGAGCCAAAAACCATCACTGGCACGATGTGGGGCGGCAATCTAAGCGTGGTATCGGCGCTGGCAGGTAGTGAGTACTTGCCGCGCATTGATGGCGGTATTGTATTCTTAGAAGATGTGGGCGAGCAACCTTATCGTATTGAGCGCATGTTATATGACTTATATCTCGCAGGTGTCTTTAAAAATCAGCAAGCGATTGTATTTGGGGCACTGTCTGCTGCAGGAGAGGACAGTTATGACAAGCGTTATGATGTGGCTACGGTGATTCGTCAATTGCATCAGCTGACAGGATTACCGATTTATAGCGGCATGCGTTTTGGTCATATTGGACAAAAACACAGCTTTCCACTCGGAGCGACTTGTCAGCTGACGCCTAATACCGATGGCGGCTACCAGCTAGCATTTACAGATTACCCAACCATCAAGGCTGATGCTATCCAAGTAGAAGGGTTATGGCAAACTGCTTAAACGCTAAACATTAAGCACTAATCTCTAACTACTATGCATTGCCATGACTAAATCGCTAACCGCGAAAACTTATCTTGATATTCTTTGGGGGTTAGCTCTGTCGCGCGTTTGAATAGGCGTGTGAACGAAGAGATGTCATCATAGCCAACTTGCTCGGCAAGCGATTTTATGGTCACATCTCCTAACTCTAGCAGGCGTTTTGCCTGCTCAATTCTGACGGCCTGAATATACTCAATCGGGCGCATAGCAACAGCAGACTGAAAGCGTCTGTTTAAAGTACGCGGCGTGATATTGACCATGGCAGCCAATCCGCTCACCTGAATAGTCTGATAAAAATTTTCCTCAATGAATTCTTGTACCTGCTTGATCAGTTGGTCTGAATGGGGTTTGTGCAAGGTCACATTGGTATAGCTGTTCTGACTGCCTCTCTTGCTATCGATAATTTGGGTTTTGGCCACTTGTGTAGAAATCTCATGTCCACAATAGCGCTCTATCAATAACAGTCCTAAGTCAAAAAATGCACTACCACCCGCCGCACAAAATATATTACCCGATTGGCTCTCTGACTTGTTCTTTGAATGAGTGACAAACTGGTTTTCCTGTAAGTCAACGAGTGGAAAATCTGCCTTGAATTTACTGGCGTAACCCCAGTGCGTGGTGGCGATTTTATGATCTAATAATCCTGCCTTTGCCAAAAAAAAAGCACCACTACAGTTGCTGGCCATATCTGATTTGGTGTCTGCCAACCGCGTTAGATGGGGTATCAAATCTGCATTTTGGCTCAGTGCCTTATCGATTGAATCACCAATCGTCGGAATCAATAGCAAGTCGCATTCCGCCACGTCCTGAATATCGCAATGTGCTTGCATGATTAAGCGGTTGCTACATCTGATATCTATGCCACCAACGCTTGCTATCTGCACATTGAACCGTGGTTCTACTGGCTCATCTAAAAATCGCTGCCAACTGACACCCGTAAATGAAAATAAATCTAATGCGCCTGTCAATGCGCTACCGAGCACACCATCGAATCCGATAATGATGACTTTAAACGGTTTGAAATAGGGCATAGGTGTCTATCCTTCTTTTAATTCTAAAACCGAAAATATCAAATTTTTATCTGAACTCTCGAAATATAAACGCTATTTATGTCATATTTGACCATAATTATGTCATAAATGACAATACGGTAAGACGTTAAATTAGCTTAATATCGATTGATAACCAAATTTAATCAGTTAACGAGAATACTATGGCAGCAGATACGCTTATCAATGACTTTGAGTTACCGTTCCAATTATATGATGTATTGGGCACTGAAAATTTAACCAAGCATGCTAAGTTTGCAGAGCATAGCCGCGAAACGTTTGACGCAGTACTGGATACAGCCAATAAAATTGCGACCCAGTTATTTTTGCCGCATAACCACGTAGCAGACAAGAATGAGCCACAGTTTGATGGCAAAAAAGTCAGCATGATAAGTGATGTAAAAGTCGCTTTTGATGCATTCCGTGAGTCAGGGTTTATCGCAGGTCGTTATAGTTTTGAAGATGGCGGAATGCAGTTGCCTGAGACAGTGATGACAGCCGTGGCAGGTTATTTTATGGCTGCCAATCCCTCAACCACTGCTTATCCATTTTTGACCACTGCTGCAATTAATGTAATTTCACACTTTGCCAGTGACGAGATTAAAGCTGCCTTTATGCCGCGCATGCTGACAGGTGAATTCACCGGAACGATGGCATTAACAGAGCCACATGCAGGTTCGTCACTTGCTGATATCAAAACCACTGCGGTAAAACAAGACGATGGCTCTTACCGCGTCAAAGGCAGCAAAATTTATATCTCAGGCGGTGATCACGAGCTGTCTGACAATATCGTCCATCTCGTATTGGCCAAAGTGCCAGGTGGTCCAGGTGGTGTCAAAGGTATCTCTTTATTTGCGGTACCCAAGTATCGCTTAAACGAGGATGCATCGGTCGGCGAATGCAACGATGTACATTTAACAGGACTCATTCATAAGCTGGGCTATAGAGGCACGACGTCGACGGCATTGAGCTTCGGTGATGAGGGCGAGTGCCATGGTTATCTGATCGGTGAAGAGCATTTCGGCCTACGCTATATGTTCAAAATGATGAATGAAGCGCGCATCGCTGTCGGTTTTGGCGCGTCGATGGTCGGCTATCGCGGTTATCAGTATTCACTTGATTATGCCAAAGACAGAACGCAAGGTAGAATCGCTCCAAACAACAAACCTGAAGATGCGGCAACTGCAATCATTAATCATGGTGATGTAAAGCGCATGCTATTGGCGCAAAAAGCCTACTCTGAAGGTGGCATTTCATTATGCCTATATGGCTCAAACTTGATTGACCGTATCAATACTTGTGAAGACGAAACGTTAAAAAATGAGCTAACAGAGTTATTAGACCTGCTCACGCCAGTACTTAAAGCATGGCCGTCTGAGTATGGGCCAAAAGCTAATGATTTGGGTATTCAAGTATTGGGCGGTGCAGGTTATACACGTGAATATCAAGCCGAGCAGTTTTGGCGTGACAATCGCCTGAATCCTATCCATGAAGGCACAAATGGTGTGCAGGCATTGGATTTGTCATTTCGTAAGTTGTGGCAAAAAGGTGGGTTAGGTATTCAAATCCTAAAGCGTGAAATCACACAAGATTTGGAAAATATCACTACACCAGAAACGGCTCAATTAGCAGGTAAATTGATGCCTTACATGGGTCACTTGCATGAAGTATTGGTGCATTTAAGCAAAATCCTGCAAACAGAAAAAGCCATCACGTTGACAGGCAACGCGCAAGCACTGATGAATATCTTTGCCTCAATTGTGCTGAGCTGGATTTGGATTCGTCAAGCGAGTAAGGCTGAGCAGCTGCTAAGCACGACACAAGATGCTGAGCAACAGAATTTTTATAAAGGCAAGATACAAGCGGCAAAATATTTTATCGATTGGGAACTACCATTAGTTAAACGCGATATCGAATTATTAACCAACACCAACTCGGTTTGCACTGATATGCAAACAGAATGGTTCTAAGGGCAACTCTAAGGAAAGAGACATGACAAAAATGAATAAACAGTGGCGATTAAAAGCAAGACCGGTAGGCGAGCCTAGTGCCGAGACTTGGGATTATACCGAGATGGAAATCCCGACTATCACTGATGGTCAGTTACTGATTAAGGTTGAGTATATCTCTATCGATCCGGCGATGCGTGGTTGGTTGAACGATGCCAAATCTTATATTGCACCAGTTCAGATTGGTGACGTCATGCGCGCTGGCACTGTAGGCGAAGTGATTGAAAGCAAACATGAGAAATTTGCGGTTGGTGACTATGTCGCAGGTCACGATGGCGTGCAGTCCTATGCCGTCAGTGATGGCGCCAATCTGTATAAAGTTGATCCAAAACTGGCGCCATTGTCTTATTACTTGGGCGTGCTCGGTATGCCAGGTATGACAGGGTATTTTGGTCTGCTAAAAACAGGTCAGCCAAAAGCGGGCGAGACTGTGGTCGTCTCTGGCGCAGCTGGTGCCGTTGGTAGTTTGGTTGGTCAAATCGCCAAGATCAAAGGTTGCCGTGTCGTTGGTATCGCAGGCGGTGCTGAGAAATGTAAATTCTTAGTCGATGAGCTTGGGTTCGATGCAACGATTGACTACAAAAACGAAGATGTGAAAAAAGCATTGAAGAAAACTTGTCCTGATGGCGTCGATGTGTACTTTGACAACGTAGGCGGTGATATCCTGAATGACGTGCTCACACAAATAAACCTGCATGCGCGTATCGTCATTTGCGGTGCGATTAGTCAGTATAACAACACCACAGAAGTCAGAGGTCCATCGAACTATTTGTCATTATTGGTCAACCGTGCCCGCATGGAAGGCATCGTTGTCTTTGACAATATCAAAGAATATCCAGTCGCCATGAAAGACATTGCTGGCTGGATTCAGTCAGGTGATATGAAAGTGAAAGACCATATCGTTGAAGGTATCGAGACGTTCCCAGATACCTTGATGATGCTCTTTAACGGTGAAAACTTCGGCAAACTAGTACTTAAGGTATAGGGATAGATCATGACACTGAATACAAACGGAATTGCATCAGATGTAACGGGCAAACGAATTTTGATCACGGGCGGTGCCTCAGGTATCGGTGCAGCAAGTGCGTTATTGCTCGCCAGTCGCGGTGCGAAAGTTGTGATTGGTGATATGGCAGAAGAGATGGGTGCTGCGGTTGCCAAGCAAGGTCAAGATGCTGGTAATAGCATCGTCTTCAAAAAAGTAGACGTGACCAGTGGTGATGAAGTACGTGCTTTATTTGCTTTTGCTATGGACACGCTTGGCGGTTTAGATGTGGTGGTAAGTAACGCTGGTATCGACCACAAGCCTTCGCCAATGCATGAGTTGAGCGATGATGACTTTGATCGTAATATCGCCGTTAATCTAAAAGGCGTCTGGCATTGTATGCGCGCTGCTGTTACTTGTATGGCGCCCAATGGCGGCGGTCATGTGATTAATGTGGCCTCGATTGCAGGTTTGCGTTCAGCACCACTGCTGACAGCTTATAGCGCTGCCAAGCATGGCGTCATGGGGCTGACCAAATCTGCTGCTCATGAATATGCCCGTGTCAATATTCGTTTTAACGCGGTATGCCCAAGCTTCATTGATACGCCAATGGTACGAAATACCATGGCGACCATGGACGAGCGTACGCAGCAAGCAACGATTAAGGCCAGTCCAATGCGCCGTTTGGGAGACGTGAACGAAGTGTCAGGCGCGATTGCTTGGCTGGCTAGTGATGAAAGCAGTTTTATGAATGGTCATGCCTTTACACTCGATGGTGGTATGCTGGCGTAACTATGACAATTGAGCGCTCATTATGCAATTTATTAGTGCTCGATAATCGCTGTTAGACATGACAGCGATTATCTGCGTTTAGTTATCCAATTTTAGACGCCTGTTTTGGATAGATGAATTCAGCGCTCAAGAATGATAGAAAATATAAAGTTGATAAAAATATAAGGAATCATGATGAAAGATTTATTTGATTTAACCGGTAAGGTTGCTTTGGTTACTGGCGCAAGCCGCGGTATTGGCGAATCTATTGCTCGTTTATTGGCATCAAGAGGCGCACATGTTATTGTCTCTAGCCGCAAAATCGATGCTTGCCAAGCAGTCGCTGATAGCATCATCGCAGATGGTTACAAAGCCAGTGCTTTTGCTTGTCACGTGGGCGAGATGGCACAGATTGATGCGATTTTTGAGCATATTAAAAGCGAGTTTGGCCAAATTGATATCTTAGTGAATAATGCCGCAGCCAACCCTTACTATGGTCATATTTTAGATACGGATTTAGCCGCCTTTGATAAAACCGTGGAAGTAAACATTCGCGGCTATTTCTTTATGTCGACAGCCGCTGGCAAAATGATGAAAGAGCAAGGTGGCGGCGTCATCTTGAATACCGCATCGGTCAATGGCTTGGTGGCAGGCGACAAGCAAGGTATCTACTCAATTACCAAAGCAGCGGTCATTAGCATGACTAAAGCTTTTGCCAAAGAATGTGGCCCACTCAATATCCGCGTCAATGCTTTATTGCCAGGCTTAACCGATACCAAGTTTGCCTCGGCCTTAACCACCAATGATAAAGTGTTAAAAATGGCGCTACATGCTATTCCACTAGGACGTGTTGCGAATCCTGATGAGATGGCTGGCACGGTATTATATCTAGTGTCTGATGCATCAAGTTATACCACGGGCGCGACCATCGTCGTCGATGGCGGTATGTTAGCTTAATCAGCAAACTACAGCATATAAGTTGAAAGAAAAAATTACTATTAAAGATCGCATGAGATTTCTTTTCATGCGGTTTTTTTCGATTTGATTTTTGATCGAGTGTCTAAATACGCTTAGTGTCATTGCATCGATAGATTATTAATTTAAAGTAAAAATATGCTGTGTAATGGCATAATAAACCTGACAATAGCTACTTGGACAATATAATGGAGTTACGCATGGATTCAGTGACCAATCATAAAATAAATATAATCTCTCAAAATAAAACATGGCTATTCGTGCCAGCGACTCGCATCGACAGAGTAGCCAAGGCTTTTGCTAGTAGCGCAGATGCGGTTATTGTCGATTTAGAAGATGCCGTTGCGCCAGAAGATAAAGCAGACGCCCGCAAAGCATTGCAACAATATCATGACAGTGCAGATTATCAGCCGATTTGGGTACGTATTAATAAAGCAGGCAGTGAGGCATTTATAAAAGATATCGCGCTGTGTCAGCAGATGCCTAATCTTGTAGGAATTATACTGGCCAAGGCGGAGCAAGTATCAGATATTGAGCAAGCCTATCAAGGTACTGGCTTACCTATTATTGCACTCATAGAAAGTGCGGTTGGGTTGTATAACATTGATGCGATGGCTAAAGTGTCAGGCTTGGTCGGATTCAGCTATGGTTTTTTAGATTTATGCAATGATTTACAAGTGCAAGTAGGTACGGCGGCGGCCGATATTATTGCTAACCAGATTCGCTATCAATTAATACTGACTTCAAAAGTGCACCAATTGTCCCCACCGATTGATACTGTTTATCCTGATTTTAATGATGAGATAGGACTAAGCGCCCGAGTAAGTTTATGGTCACAGATGGGTATGTCAGGAATGCTGTGTATTCATCCCAAACAAGTAGCTGTCGTCCAGCAGGCATTAAAGCCGACTAACAACGCATTGTCATTTGCTAAGCGTGTGGTCGAAGAGTATGAGCGCAGTGGACAGGCAGTCTTCAAAATAGATGGTCAAATGGTAGATGCGCCAGTGATTGAGCGCAGCCATCAATTATTGAATCAACTACTGGCAAAGTAGCAGGGAAGCAAATAATGGTTTATTATTCACCATACTTATTTATGATTTAAAAAGAGCTCTATGATTTTTATCAGCAATACCATTAGCCTGAATGACAGCGAAGTAGAGATTAGCGCCATACGCGCGCAAGGGGCAGGCGGGCAAAACGTCAATAAAGTCTCTTCTGCGATTCATTTGCGTTTTGATATTCATGCCTCAAGCTTAAGCGATGTCATTAAACAGCGTTTATTGGACAGCAAAGACAGCCGAATTACCAAAGAAGGTGTGCTTATTATTAAAGCGCAGCAGTTTCGTACCCAAGAACGCAATCGAATTGATGCCTTGGAGCGGCTGCAAAGCTTTATTATAAAAGCCACTCATGTCAATAAAACCCGTAAAGCGACCAAACCTAGCAGAAATGCCAAACGTAAACGCGTCGATCAAAAAACCCAGCGCGGTAAGACCAAAGCGTTACGTGGCAAGGTAGATTTTTAAATAAACGGCTTAATTTTTTAATAAACCAAACAGCAAAATGCCAGCCCATTTAAGGGGCTGGCATTTTTTATGCTTATTTACTATCAAATTTTTAGCTAACCAAGTCTTCTACTTAATTCAGGAAAGCGCTTTATCATAAATAACATCAAGAGCAGCGACACACTGGCGATAGCCGCGCCAACATAACCGACACTTGATATAGAAATATGCGTTACGGCATAACCACCAAACAGCGCACCGGCGCCAATGCCTAAATTAATAATCCCTGAGAACATCGACATCAGCATGTCTTGCGCCGTGACATCGACCATGATGACTTTGGCTTGCATGGAGATAATCAGCAGCATCAGCGCCGCGCCCCACAGTAACGCAATGAAACTCAGCGCCCAGATAGAGGTCACGGCAAACAATAGCACCAGCATAGATATCAGCATTAATATGATCGATATCAGCATCAATCTGGTATTAAAACGATCACCCCAGCGACTGAATATCACACTGCCGGCAATCCCTGCCACCCCAAATAATAGCAAGACAACCGTCGCGGCGTTTTCACTAATAGCGCCAACCTGTCGCATAAAGGGTTCGATATAAGAGTAAGCGGTATAGTGCGCGGTAAAGACCAGTAAAATGAGTAGATACAAACAGACCAATAAGGGATTTTTGAGCAATTCTGGAATCTTTCTAAACGAGCCTTCAAACATACTTGGTAGCGTTGGCAATAGCCTTGCTTGCAAGATAAACACGATAAAAGCAATCACCCCAATACCGCCAAATGTTGCCCGCCAGCCAAACCATTGACCGACTAAGCGCCCTAGTGGCACGCCAAGCACCATCGCCAATGAAGTACCGGTCGCAAGTACACTAAGTGCCAGTGCTTTTTTGCCTTCTGGTGCTACGCGTATCGCAATCGCTGCGGTGATGGACCAAAATATCGCGTGTGATAGCGCAATACCAACACGGCTAATCAGCAATACATCAAAGCTCCATGCAAATACGGACAATACATGGCTGGCAATAAAAACCACAAACAAGCCCAAAAGTAAGCTTTTACGCTCAAATCGGCTGGTAAGTAGCATCAATGGTAATGACATGGCCGCAACAATCCACGCATAGAGCGTCAACATCCAGCCAGTTTCTGCTGTAGTGATGGAAAAATCTTGGGCGATGTCACTTAATAGGGCAACGGGAACAAATTCGGTGGTATTCATAATAAAGGCGCTGACGCCCATTAAGAATACTTGGAAATACTGAGTTCGGCGAGCATTTGCGCTCACCTCAAGGTTATGTTTCATATGATCCAATACAAATAAAGAAGGCGCTAATAGTGCAAATTAGCTGAAAAATAATTCATGAGTTTAAGAATAACGGCGGCATAGGTCGTAATGATGAAAAAGAGGAGGGCAAGATAGCAAATCAGTTGCGGTATGTCAGAGCCTATCATCAGACCCTACTATTTTATCAGGAATCGACCGTTTTTTTGTAGGAGAGTCTTTAAAATTAGCGACCGAATAATTGGTTGAATGGTTAAATAAATCCGATGATGGCATCAGTGTCAGTTACATAGTGTTTATAGTGAGGTATCGCTATTTACGCTTGAATATAGGTATGATGACGGCATAAGGATAGGCATAGGAATGCCTGATAACGTGATTTTAAATAACCACTGATATTTTACTAAGATGGAATAAAAGAAAAGCAATCTATGAAAACAAACACCAATAAACCATTAGCCTTTAGACGATATCCTTCAACGACGGCGCTGCAATGTTTTGAGACCGCTGCCCGTCATTTGAGTTTTACCAATGCCGCGCAAGAGATGCACATGACCCAAAGCGCCATCAGTAAGCAAGTGGCGCAGTTGGAGGAGATGCTAAATCTGTCTTTGTTTTATCGGACGCCGCACCGGATTTCATTGACCCCTGCTGGCAAGTCATATTATCTTGAAGTATTAGAGATTTTAAAACATATCGAGGTGGCGACCACCAATTTGATGTCGCATAGCAGTAATACCGAGCTGCTAAAAATCGTCTCACATCCGACATTTTGTGCCCGTTGGTTGATTCCAGCACTCAGTGGCTTTAGTCAAGAATATCCCCTTATTAACTTGGATATTAAAGAGCTGGCGGGGCCGTTTTTTTCTGAAGACCAAAATGTCGATATTGCTTTTTTATATGGTGATGGCATGTGGAGCAATATGGAGTCTATAAAACTGTTCGATGAATACTGCGTTGCAGTCTGTCAGCCGCAGTATTTGCGAGATAAAACACTGAGTACTGAGTGTCTAAATGACTATGTGTTATTGCAAATAAGTTCGCGCTTAAGTGCGTGGTATGAATACTTTAAGCAACAAGATATCAGCGTCGATGGCACCTTTGTAGGTCCACGTTTTGAGACTTTCCATGCTTGCATTTCTGCCGCCTTACTGGGCTATGGTATAGCCTTAGTGCCGTTACGTTTGGTTGAGCCTGAACTGCAATCAGGCGCTTTGGTGATGGCGTGGGATTATGCGGCAAAGGGTCGCGGCAGCTATTATGTGACTTATCCTGTCTCTTCAGGGCAATCGCATAAGGTCAAAGCGGTTTTAGAATGGATTACGGCTTATTTGGCAATCTCAGATCAGCGTGAAAAGGCGTTAGGGCTTGCTTTATAATTTATATCTTATTATTTTATTCTACAAAGTTATCTGCTGTGAGAATTTAACACGCTAAACAAAAAAACTGCCTTGATACGCAGTTTTTTCGTTTTTAAAGGATTCGTTTAGGGAGCTAATTTACTGGTAATGACAAAAAGGAATGCCACCACAACTATTATTCGTTTGCTGCCTAAGTGATGTTTTGTTGAAATGAGTCTAACTCAAGGAAGAGATAGAGATTCATCATGGACAAGCTTTATAACGTGACCGATGCCTTTACGATGGTGCATCCGCTCACGCTCGTCAAAGGCAAAAATGCCAGAGTTTGGGACGACAATGACCGCAGCTATATCGATTTTGTTGGCGGTATTGGTGTTTTAAACTTTGGTCATTGCCACCCTCACATCGTTGAGGCCATCATCCAGCAAGCCCAGTCGCTGATTCACTATGCCTACAATGCGGCAGCGCATCAGCCGTATCAAACCTTTATGCCTCGATTGTCTGAGCTGGTGCCTATCAACGGCGAACTGGCAGGCATGCTCACCAACTGCGGCGCAGAAGCCACCGAAAACGCCATCAAGATAGCACGCCTTAAAACGGGTCGCACGGGTGTCATTGCCTTTGATGGCGGCTTTCATGGGCGCACACTGGCTGCCGTTAATCTCAATGGTAAGGTCGCGCCTTATAAGCGCGGGCTTGGTGCATTGGCCAGTGGCGTTTATCACATTCCTTTTCCCAGTCCCGATAACAATATCAGCGACGAGCAAGCGATTGACGCGCTCCAGCGTTTATTTATGGTAGAAACTGATATCGACAATATCGGTGCCATTATCGTCGAACCTGTACAAGGGGAAGGCGGTTTTCAATTGTTGTCGCCCACCTTTGCGCAGTATCTACGTAAGTTTTGCGATGAACACGGCATGTTACTCATCATGGACGAAATCCAATCTGGTTATGGTCGTACGGGTACGCCGTTTGCTTTTACTCATTTAGGGATTGAGCCTGATCTTATATTACTTGGCAAGAGTATTGCAGGTGGCTTGCCTTTAGGCGCAGTCATAGGGAAGGCTAGTGTGGTCAATGGTCTACCTAAAGGCAGCTTGGGTGGTACCTATTCCGGCAATCCAGTCGCCTGCGCCGCGGCCAATGCCACGCTTGATATCATGGAAGCCGATGACGTTTGGCAGTTAGCCAAGCATTATGCACAGACGATTGAGACGACCATCAGTCAATGGCAACAGGAAGGTATTTCACCTTGGTTGTTTGGTCTTACGGGTATCGGTGCGATGCGCGGTATCGAGCTGCGTCATCCTGAGCATGATGTGCATCCGAGTGTGATGGCGCAAGTATTAGTGCAAGCACGCGAACGTGGTCTACTGCTGATGCCAAGTGGGCAATATCGCCATATCATCCGCTTATTGCCGCCACTAACCATAGAACCTGAGACTCTAAAAGAAGGGTTAGCTATTCTAAAAGAGGTGCTCATCGCACTTCCTGATGGGTTACCTGTCGCTTAATGTTTAGGAATGTTTAGGAATGTTTAGGAGTGCTTAGGATGGATAGCGCATCGCCATAACCAAATGCTCGAAACCAAATATCGATTACTTAAAAATTTCTTAACCCTATTACAAGGATGTTTATCTGTGAAAAATAATAGCGTCAGTCCAGATAAGGATTTTATCTGCAGCGATGATATACGTCATCATTTTTCTATGGCCATGTCAGCCATGTACCAAAACGAGGTGCCGCTATACGGTGACTTGGTTGATTTGGTCAGTGATGTCAATGCCGAGGTGTTGATATCACACCCCGATGTCAAATCACAGCTGCTACATACGGGCGAGATTGAGCGTCTGAGCATGGAGCGCCACGGGGCGATTCGACTGGGTACCGCAGCAGAGCTAAGCATGATGCGCCGTCTCTTTGCGGTGATGGGTATGTACCCTGTTGGTTACTACGATTTAGCGCCTGCTGGTGTGCCAGTCCACTCAACAGCCTTTCGTGCACTTGACTCGCATTCATTGCATAAAAGTCCTTTTCGCGTATTTACCTCGTTATTGCGTTTAGATTTGATTGCTGATGACACCTTACAACAAGAAGCCACGGCCACATTGGCGCAGCGTCAGATATTCACTGCTGGCGTTATTGAGCTTATTGAGATTTTTGAGGTGCAAGGTGGTTTGACTGCTGCGCAAGCAGAACAGTTTGTCCAAGAAGCGCTAGAGACATTTCGCTGGCATGATAAAACGCCGGTGGCAAAAGCGCTCTATCAGCGTCTATTAAATCAGCATCCGCTGGTCGCAGATGTGGTCGGCTTTAAGGGTCCGCATATCAATCATTTAACGCCTCGAACCTTGGATATTGATGCCGTACAACAAGGGATGCAAGCCCGCGGCATACCCTCAAAAGCCATCATCGAAGGGCCACCGCGTAGAACTTGTCCTATCTTATTAAGGCAAACCAGTTTTAAAGCACTACAAGAAGCAGTTGGCTTTAAAGTTGCCGATACTGCAGACGCTAGCCATGAAGAGTACGAGCAAGGGCATCATACCGCGCGCTTTGGCGAGATTGAGCAACGCGGTGTGGCGTTAACACAAAAGGGCCGCGCGCTTTATGATGAACTACTGAGCGAAGCTCGTCGCCAGCTTGGTGCTACCCCAAATGAGGATAATGCGGCTCAATATAATCAAATTTTAGCCGAAGTATTTACCGCTTTTCCTGATAATTATCAAACTCTACACGATGAGGGGCTGGCGTATTTTTATTACCAGTTGACGGATAGCAGCCTTGATTCTGAAGATGGTCAAGCATTATTGGCCACTACATTAACCAATGATGATTTGAATAAAATGCCTAATGCTAAGCTGAGCGCTCTGATTAATAATGAGGTCCTTCGCATTGAACCTATCGTTTATGAAGACTTTTTGCCTGTCAGTGCTGCCGGTATCTTTCAATCAAATCTGCAAGAGGCGCAGCCAAGCCAATATGACGGTTACTCAAGCCAACAAAATTTTGAGCGTGATTTGGGCGCAGCTATTCACGATGAGATGGCATTGTATAAAGCGATGCAGGCGCAAAGCCTTGAGCAGTGCCTGTCTAGTGTCAGTATCTAGTACAAATTATGCTAGAAATGTCTAGCGTATAGCCGACTTATTAGCACGTCATTCCAAAAAGGAATGCCTGCAAGAAATTTATTATTTTGCAACTTAGTAGGTAGCAGGGTAATTTTATAAGTCAGTCAAGGACGTAGTAAACCATTATACCAATATGCAAGGGATTGATTATGATTAAGCAATATATGTCTGCAATGGGCGTAGAAGAAGCACACTATCAACATGGCGACTTTGAAGTCACCACCCCAATTGATGGCTCAGTCATCGGTAAAGTCACGTTAGATACAGTGGCTGACGTCGATACTAAAATCCAAAATGCCAAACAAGCCTTTCAAGAATGGCGTGTCGTTCCTGCCCCTAAACGTGGTGAGTTGATTCGTCTTTTGGGTGAAGTCCTGCGTGAGCACAAAGAAGATTTAGGTATCTTAGTATCGCTAGAAGCCGGAAAAATCAAAGAAGAAGGCCTTGGCGAAGTACAAGAAATGATTGATATTTGCGACTTTGCCGTGGGCGTATCGCGTCAGCTTTATGGTCTAACCATCGCCTCAGAACGCCCAGGTCACCACATGCGTGAGACATGGCATCCACTTGGTGTCATCGGCGTCATCTCTGCCTTTAACTTCCCCGTTGCCGTTTGGTCTTGGAACACGGCGCTGGCCATTGTCTGTGGCAACCCTGTCATCTGGAAACCTTCAGAAAAAACCCCACTTGTCGCCTTAGCGTGCCAAGCATTATTTGAAAAAGCCTTGGCAAAATTTGGTGAAGCACCAGCACATTTATCGCAAATCATATTGGGCAAAACCGATATCGGTAATGCGTTGGTTGAAAACAAAGATATCTCTTTAGTCAGTGCCACCGGCAGTACGCGCATGGGCCGAGAAGTAGGACCCAAAGTCGCTGAGCGTTTTGGTAAATGTTTGCTTGAGCTTGGTGGTAATAACGCCATGATTTTGGCACCAACGGCGGACTTGGATTTGGCGCTACGTGGCATTCTATTCTCTGCAGTGGGAACGGCAGGTCAGCGCTGCACCACCTTACGCCGTCTGTTCGTTCATGAGTCGGTCAAAGACGATATCTTACCGCGCGTTAAGTCTGCTTACGAGACGGTGAGCATCGGTCATCCGCTTGAAGGCAATTTGGTCGGTCCACTGATTGATGAAGACAGCTTTAATAACATGCAAGCGGCGTTAGAAAAGGCTCGTAAGACTGGCGGTAAAGTCACAGGCGGCGACCGAGTTCTGATGGATAAGTTCCCAGATGCTTATTATGTGACCCCTGCGATTGTTGAGCTTGATGAGCAAAATGACGTAGCACGTAGTGAGACGTTTGCGCCGATTTTATATGTCATGCCTTATAAAGAGTTTGACGACGCGCTAGCGATGCAAAACGATGTGCCACAAGGGCTGTCATCTTGTATCTTTACCAATGACTTACGTGAAGCTGAAACTTTCCTCAGCGACCGCGGTAGTGATTGCGGTATCGCTAACGTCAACATCGGCACCAGTGGCGCTGAGATTGGCGGCGCATTTGGCGGCGAAAAAGAAACCGGTGGTGGCCGTGAATCAGGTTCAGACGCATGGAAAGCTTATATGCGCCGTCAGACCAATACAGTCAACTATTCAACCGAGATACCACTGGCGCAAGGCATCAACTTTGGCTAATAGTAGTTTGATTTGACGTGATGTGATGTGATGCTTGTTAAGTAGGCTCAGCGCTTATTTAGTAAGCCAATTATTCGCTATTTTGGTCGCCAATTATTAAGTATTTATTGTTTTAGTATGAAAGCCTGCGGAAGTGATGAATAACTATTCATGATTTCAAAAACAGGCTTTTTTACTCCCTTTTCAGTACTCTTTTCAGCGCTTTTTTAGCATTATCAGCAGCCATGGATTGGTTGTTTCCACTACTGTTATATCTATGACAGCAGTATCCACTACTAAGGAAGGTAGGTATCTTATGATGGATGATAAACCTTATGACGAAGCTAAAGAGGGCTACGGTCCGTCTTCTAGTTTTTTATTAGATATTGCACCTCTGGTGTTGACTGCCATTATTCTGATGGTGCAGTTTTTCGTATTCAAAGATTTTACCCCTCACATTCCCTTAGCTTGCGGTATTTTAATCACCGGCTTGTTTATGAAGCTGCGTGGCCGTGACTGGGATGGCATGGAACAACGCTTTTTAAAGGTTGTCAAAATTGGTTTACCGGCCATGATTATCTTGATGGGCGTTGGTATGCTCATCGGTGCTTGGATTATCGCTGGTACGGTTCCCACGATTTTATACTACGGTTTTAGCGTTTTTTCTCCTTCATCATTCCTAGTCTCTGTCTGTATCATCTGTGCCATTATTTCTGTTGCAACCGGTACCTCTTGGGGCACGGTTGGTACGGTTGGTCTTGCCATGATGGGTATTGGGCTAGGCTTGGGTATTCCGCCGTCACTAACGGGCGGTGCTATCGTCTCTGGTGCTTTTTTTGGTGACAAAATGTCTCCATTATCTGACACCACCAACTTAACGCCAGCCGCTGCCGGTGTTGATCTTTGGGAGCACATCCGCGGTATGTTGCCCACTACGGTACCTGCCATGGTAACTGCATTGATTATCTATGCGTGGATTGGTATGGGTTACGGCGCAGAAAATGTCGATTTAACCTCAATTAAAGAAATTCAAACTTCGCTAGCGGCTAACTATAACTTGAGCATAATTACGTTGTTACCGGCTGTTGTCGTTGTCATCGCAGCGGTGATGAAAATGCCTGCCATTCCAACAGTCTTATCTGGTGTGGTGGTCGCAGGATTGGTCGCCTTCTTTATGCAAGGCGTGGGTGTGCATGACATTTTTACGGTCTTACAAAATGGCTTTGTCAGTGAAACGGGCTTTGCTGTCGTGGATCAACTGCTGTCTAAAGGCGGCATTATGTCGATGACGTGGGTCGTGACTTTGACCATTTTTGCTTTAGCATTCGTCGGCTCAATTGAGCATTACGGTACGCTCAAAGCCATCATGGCAAAAATTAATAAGATGGTGAAATCAAGATTTGGCTTAGTAATGACCACGTATGCCAGCACGCTTGGTGTCGGTACGCTCATCGGTGACGTCTATACCACACTGGTGTTGCCAGGTCGTTTATTAAAAGACAAATATCAAGAAATGGGCTACAAGCGTACCACGCTTACTCGCTCTATTGAAGATACCGGAACCCTGTTATCTCCGCTTATTCCTTGGAACATGGGTGGTAGTTTCGTCGCGGCAACATTAGGTATTGCGACACTCACTTATGCACCATTCGCCTTTGCCTGTTGGTTATCGCCGCTATTTGGTTTGTTATGGGTGTTCTTAGACAAATTTATCCCCCGTGAAGAACCTACTGTAAATAACGACACAAGCACGCTCTCCACTGTAGACAACGTGTAATTTAGAAGGAGTATGAGATGTTGCAAGAGCAATGTTTGTGGAATATGACCGCACCTATTATTGATACTTACAGCCAGATGAATAGCGATACTGAAGCGACTATTTGTATCATAGGCGGCGGTTATACAGGATTATCGGCTGCGATTTATTTGGCAGAAAAAGGCGTCAAAGTTATCCTTTTAGAGAGCCATACCATTGGTAGTGGCGGCTCAGGAAAAAGCGTCGGATTGGTCAATGCAGGCACTTGGGCGCGCCCTGATGATTTGGATATTGCGCTAGGTGAAGCGGCAGGTGAGCGTCTAACTGAAGCCCTCGGACAAGCGCCAAGCTTAGTATTCGACTTAATCAAACGTTATAATATCGATGCCCAAGCCACTCAAGCCGGTAATATCCACATGGCACATAACGCTAAAGGTGAAGTCGATGTCGATATTAGATACGAGCAACTTAGCCGCCGCGGTGCGAATGTTGAAGTGCTAACTGGCAGTAAATGCCATGAATATTGCGGGACGACAAGTATCAATAAAGCATTACTAGATCATCGGGCTGGTACGATAAATCCGCTGGCTTATGTCAGAGGACTTGCAAAAGTCGCTACCAGTCTTGGTGTGACTATCTACGAGCATTCCGCTGTTGAAGCCTTAGAAAAAGTAGACGGTTATTGGTATACAAGAACCGCTAAAGCTCGCGTCAAGTCCGATCGCGTCATCATTGCGACCAATGCTTATACCGAAGGCGAGTGGACAGAAATCACAAAGACGTTTTATTTGGTTTATTACTATCAGATTGCATCTGAGCCGCTCAGCGGAGAGGCGGCAGATCGAATTTTGCCATACAAAACAGGGGCATGGGATACACGCTTGGCCTTGTCTAGCTTTCGCCGTGATGAGGATGATCGTCTATTATTGGGAACGGTGGGTGGTACACAGCTTAAACCAAAATCCTTTTATCAATCATGGGCCAATGCGGTGCAAAAAAGCTATTATCCAGATTTGCCAGCATTTAAATGGCAGTATGAATGGACTGGTAGCTTTGGCTTTACGCAAGATCATATTTTTCGAGTCATGGAACCCGACGAGGGCTTGCTGACAGCAACGGCCTATAACGGTCGCGGCATTACCACAGGCACGCTAATGGGTAAGTGCTTTGCAGATTATATAATGACAGGTAATAGAGATAGTATTCCCTTACCATTTAAGACCTTAGAAGAGGCAAAAGTTTCTTTTGGCGGGATGAAATCTGGCTTTACTGAGTTGGGGTTGACTTTATATCATGCAGGTCAATGTCTAAAAATAATTAGATAGCTTTGTTGAGTCATCTTCTGATTTTTTCTACCGTTTTTAAATATAAAGGTATTCAGACTTTGACGGCGATAGAGAGACCGTAACAATCGTGTGATTACCAAAGCGTATTAATATCAGTATTTATTTTCTATTATCTGATATGCTATCATCTTTAAGTCATTATCGTGGGTTTAACAGTTTTGTCATTGCCAGCCATTATCGTTATAAATGGTGGCGTACAAACCTTGCAACTTCCAGCACGATATAAAATAATTCTGGTAAAGCGCATGAGCCTGTACTCCGACATCCTCATTTGTGCCTGATTTTATTTGCCTATTTGGGCGTATTTCACCCTTTTTCGTCGGAGTTACAGGAGTCTAAGGTGTTCAATATCATGAGCCACATTGCTAACCAATCCACATATACCCGTCATTACCACCCACGTCATCTTCTCGCCCAGTATGCGATCAATCAGATAGCGACACTTGAGCTGCGTTCGCAAGATATTGTTAAAGCCATGGGTTATCCTATCAAGCATACCATCCCTGCTTGTGAGCGCCTACGTCACGTATTATCGAATAAATACCTTGGGCTTGATGGCAGCTATATGGATAAATATTTTACCGCTGAAGAATTTTTAGCCGCACTATTTGCTGTGCTGGATATCCCTTATACGCTGTTTGCAGAAGACATTGCCCAGATCAAAGATGCTGCTGTGCACGCTGAGCATGATAATAAAAATTCATCCTATGGCAGTGTGAGTAATGGCTATCAGCAGATGAGTGAACAAGATTATGAAATGGTTGATAGATTAGAAGAATATAAGCTAAAAAAATCTAAGGAATGTTAATTTCTAAGCATTAGTTTTTAAGAATTAAGTAAAGCCTCACTACCAAGTGAGGCTTTTTTCGTTGTGATCTTTAATGATGAAATTGAAAATTTGACTGGTATGAATATTTCATAATATCGTACAAGTTATTGTATATCGAACTGATTATATGTCAGGCTTTGATATGGCTCGCCATAAAATCACGAATAACGCATCAAACTCTGCATTAATGGGCGTGTCAGTCTGGCGAATGATATGCATCAAGCCAAGACGACTGATAAAACCCATAAACACATCAAAAAGTATATAAAGGGGCACGGTATCATTTAGTACTCCGCGGTTTTGACCATCTTCTAATACATTCAAAAATGCGCCAATCAGCTCTTTATTTTCATAAATTGCAATATTACGTATACGTGATGCCGATACCGAAGACAGTACCATCACCGCATCGGGATGTGAGTCTACAAAGTCAAAACAGACCCATAATGTCTTGCGTAGCCGATCTTGCACGCTATCAATGCCTTGCAAGTGATCCATGATACGCGCCGCCAATCTGCCTAATACGATATCCATAATGGTATAAAACAGCGTTTGTTTATCGCCAAAATATTTATAAAGCGTTTGTAGAGAGACGTTGGCAGACTTTGCAATTTGTACCATGGTCACTTCATTAGAATCAAAACCTGCAAACACTTTACGAACGGCTTTTTCAATTTTTTCTAAAGTAGCAGGGCGCATATCGGATAAGGGTGCCAAGGCGCGGGTTTCAATCGTGCTAGGTATCTGGCTCGTGGTTTTCATCGTTGGTTTCGTAGCTCCTTTACGGTAGGTATTGTTAGATAGCTCATGCTTGAAGTAGTACATCATTTAAGGATTAATAAGATAAAAGTAAGTTGGGTAATTTTAATTACTATTATTATTTAATTGGTTGCGCATTGTCTTTTACTGTCCTAGTATAAGTCTTATACCTTAGTAAGTATAAAGAATATGTAAGTTATTTCTAATGGTAATATAAATTACCATAAAATGGAGATTTTACTTAATATCTTTTTTATATTAACCAGCATCAATTCCCCATCGTCAAGGACAGACAATATGAGTATTGAAAAATTCACCCCGAACTGGATGACCGAAGAGCACCAGATGGTGCATGACAGCGCGCTTAAAATGTTTCAATCGTGGGAGCCAAAGGACGAGCAGTGGCGCAAAAACGGCATGATTGACCGCGAAGCTTGGAACGAGGCGGGCGCCATGGGTTTTTTATGTGCATCGATTCCAGAGCAATATGGCGGCGGCGGTGGTGACTTTGGTCATGAAGCGGCGCTTCTTTATGCGCAGGCTGAGGCTAATCAATCCGGATTCGGCGGCATGGTACATTCAGGTATTGTCGCGCCTTATATCTTGAGTCATGGTACGGAAGCGCAGAAAAAAGAATGGCTACCTAAGATGGCGACCGGTGAGTATGTGGCTGCGATTGCTATGACCGAACCGGGTACTGGCTCAGATTTGCAGAACATCAAAACCTATGCGGTAAAAGACGGTGATGATTACGTTATCAATGGCTCAAAAACCTTTATTACCAATGGTCAGCATGCCAACCTAATTTTGCTCGCCTGCAAAACCGATCGTGAAAAAGGTGCGCAAGGTGTTTCGCTTATCGTGGTAGAAACGGACAAAGTAGAAGGGTTTGAGCGTGGTCGTAATCTCGATAAGATTGGTCTGACCTCACAAGATACTTCGGAGTTATTTTTCAGCAATGTACGTGTGCCGCAAACGAATCTATTGGGCACTGTCGAAGGCATGGGTTTTATTCAAATGATGCAAGAGCTGCCACGCGAGCGTCTAATTATTGCTTTAACGGGCGTTGGTGCGATGAAGCTCGCGATTAATTTGACCCTAGATTATGTCAAAGGCCGTGAAGCGTTTGGTAAACATATTTGGGAGTTTCAAAATACGCGTTTTAAAATGGCAGAATGCTACGCCGATTATCTCGCTGCCAGCACGATGTGTGATGCCGCTGTCGATGCCATGTTAGAAGGCAAGTTGACGGTACCACAGGCGTCTTTGATTAAATACTGGGTAACACAAAAGCAGTGTGACGTGATCGACGAATGCGTCCAGCTGTTTGGCGGTTATGGCTACATGACAGAATATCCGATTGCTCGTTTGTACGCTGATGCGCGAGTACAAAAAATCTACGGCGGCACCAATGAAATCATGAAAGAGCTGGCGTCACGCTTTATGTAAGTGGCTGATGTAATTGTTTATTTTAATTATTGGTTCTAGTTCTTGATTCTAACATGGCGATTATATTGCCATTATTGTTATTTATTATAAAAAATAAAAAGGGATTTTTATGACTGAGACTGCTTACATTTATGATGCTATCCGTACCCCGCGTGGTAAAGGCAAAAAGGATGGCTCTTTGTATCAGGCGTCACCGATTTGGCTTGCCCGTACCTTGTTAAAGGAAATGCAACAGCGCCATCATTTGGATACCAGTTTGGTCGATGATGTGGTGCTTGGTTGCGTGACACCCGTTGGCGAGCAGGGTTCTGATATTGCCCGTATAGCCGTCATTGATGCAGGATGGGCGCAAAGTGTGGCGGGTGTCACTTTATCTCGATTTTGTGCCTCAGGTCTGGAGTCTATCAATCTGGCCGCTGCCAAAATCATGTCAGGTATGGAGGACATGGTGGTTGCAGGCGGCGTAGAGTCGATGAGCCGCGTACCGATGGGATCTGATAGCGGTGCATGGTATATGGATCCACGGGTTAATGAAGCGACGCATTTTGTTCCGCAAGGCGTTGGCGCTGATACCATAGCGACGCTAAAAGGCTTTAGCCGCACCGATGTTGATGCGTTTGCTACCGAGTCACATCGCCGCGCCGCGCATGCTTGGGAGCAGGGCTATTATGATAAATCGGTCGTTCCCGTCACGGATATCAATGGCATGACGTTATTGGATAAAGACGAAACCATTCGTCCTAATACCAATATCGAAACCTTAGCAGGTCTCAATCCTTCTTTTATTATGCCGGGTAAGATGGGCTTTGATAGCGTTATCTTGGACAGATATACCACCATTGAAAAAGTAAATCACGTGCATCATGCGGGCAATTCTTCAGGCATCGTTGATGGTGCTGCAATTTGCTTAGTTGGTAGCGCTGCTGCTGGCAAAAAAGCAGGTCTAAAACCACGTGCTAAAATCACTATGGCTGCAGTCATTGGCTCAGAACCCGCCATTATGCTGACAGGGCCAACGCCTGCCTGCCAAAAAGCGCTCAAAAAAGCAGGTATGCAAGCTTCAGATATAGACCTATGGGAAATCAATGAAGCCTTTGCTGCCGTTCCGCTGAATACTGCCGATGACTTCGGCATCTCGCTTGATATCGTCAACGTCAATGGCGGCGCTATCGCGATGGGTCATCCACTTGGCGCAACGGGCGCGATGCTCATGACTACTGTTCTTGATGAATTAGAACGTCGCGACCTAAAAACCGCGATGATCACTTTGTGTGTCGGTGGTGGTATGGGCATCGCTACTATCATTGAGCGCGTATAGTGCTGATAGCGCTAATAGATTTTAGTGATTGTCATTAGTTTCTAGTGACTGATATCGACATAGAATAATATAAAAAGGACTTAATATGAGCATAAACAGCGTAGACGCCATCAATGCATTGAACCACTTTTCTGCCGAATCTGATAATGGCATTATCACCGTCACGATTGACCAAAGCAGCCGCAAAATGAATGTCATCGGTGACGGTTTCACCGATAGTTTTGCAGTGATGGCTGACAGCTTTATTAACGACGCGTCCGCCAAAGGTTTGATTTTAACCTCTGGCAAAGAGACGTTTGTGGTCGGTGCCGATATTGATCAGTTGGCTAATATTAAAACCGCTGAACAAGCCTTTGAGCTGGTCGAAGACCTAAAAGCTACCTTACGCAAACTAGAGAAATCAGGTAAACCTGTCGTTGCTGCTATGACTGGAACGGCACTTGGCGGTGGTTTGGAGTTGGCATTGGCCTGTCATTATCGTATCGCGATTGATGCTCCTAAAACTAAATTGGGTCTGCCTGAGGTCAAATTGGGCTTGCTGCCGGGCGGCGGAGGTACTCAGCGTTTACCGCGATTGGTTGGTATTCAATCAGCTTTAGAGCTTATGACGCAAGGTAAAGAGCTGCGTCCAACGGCTGCTAAATATATGGGTTTAATTGATGCCGTTGCCACTGATAAAGCAGATATGCTCAAGCAGGCGACAGACTGGATTAACGCCAATCCCAGTGCCCAGCAGCCATGGGATAAAAAAGGTTTTAAAATTCCCGGCGGTGATAGTAAAAATCCTAGTATTGTGCCGATATTTTCTATTGCACCAGCCATGGCCAATCAAAAGTCACACGGCAATTATCCAGCCATTACTCATATCATGTCTTGCGTGTTCGAGGGCTGTTTAGTGGATATCGATACGGGACTCGAGCTTGAGTCGCGTTACTTCGCGGCTTGTGTGCTGTCTGCTGAATCTAGAAATATGATCAACACGCTATGGACGCAGCTGAATAGTATTAAAAAAGGTCAATCTCGTCCAAATGGCTTTGAGCGCTATAAAACCAAAACCGTCGGTATTTTAGGTGCAGGTATGATGGGCGCGGGCATCGCTTATGTCACTGCAAAGGCGGGAATCGACGTTGTACTCCTCGACACTGAAATGGCAGGCGCTGAAAAAGGCAAAGCATATTCTGCCACCATTTTGGATAAAGCCATTAGCCGTAAACGCTCCACGGAAGATAAAAAACAGGCGTTACTCAATCGCATCAAGCCGACAGTTTCTTATGATGATTTAGCAGAATGTGATCTGATTATCGAAGCGGTGTTTGAAAATCGTGAGATTAAAGCCAAGTGTACTCAGCAAAGCGAGGCGGTGATTCCTAACACGGTTGTCTATGCATCTAATACGTCGACACTTCCTATCACTGGATTGGCAAAAGCCAGCACCCGTCCCAATCAATTTATCGGTCTGCATTTCTTCTCGCCAGTCGATAAGATGCCGTTGGTTGAGATTATCATGGGCGAGCAAACGGATGACGCCACTTTAGCAAAAGCGTTTGATTATGTGCTACAAATCGGTAAAACACCTATCGTTGTTAATGACAGTCGGGGTTTTTATACGTCACGAGTATTTGGCACTTATGTGTCAGAAGGAGTGGCGATGTTAGGCGAGGGCGTCCATCCGCGCAGCATCGAAGTTGCTGGCATGAAAACTGGCATGCCCATGCCGCCACTGGCATTGCAAGATGAGGTGTCATTAAGTTTGGCGTTGCATGTGAGCGAACAACAGCAGCTGGATATGGCAGCGGAAGGTAAACCCATTGCTGTGCGTCCTTCATACGAGATACTGAAAACGCTGGTCAAAGAACACAATCGGGAGGGCAAAAAGAATGGTAAAGGCTTTTATGAGTATGCCGATAATGGCGACAAATACTTGTGGCCTGAGCTGATGAATTTATACCCAGCAAAAGCAGAGCAGCCATCACAGCAAGATTTAATCGATCGTTTGATGTTTATCCAAGCCAACGAATCTGCTAAATGTTATCAAGAAAACGTCGTGCGCTCTGTCGCTGATACCAATGTCGGTTCCATTTTTGGTTGGGGCTTTGCGCCATATCAAGGCGGTACGCTACAGTTTATTAATGCGATGGGGTTAGAGGCGTTCATCACGCGTAGCCGTGAACTTGCGGCTCAATACGGTGAGCGTTTTGAGCCAGCGCAGATTGTGCTAGACATGGCAGATAAAGGTGAGGTGTTTTCTGATGACTGAGCTGATGGTTAATTCTACGATTCATTCTGCAATCAATACGAGCACTGGTTCAATGATAGATTTAATGGCAGATTGCTTACAAGGGCTGCGCGTCGTTGATTTGACTCGTAATTTACCGGGACCTTTTGCCACACGTTTGCTTGCAGATTTGGGCGCAGAAATCATTAAGATTGAACCCAAAAATGGTGATCCTGCCAGAGCCTTTGGTGAATTATTTAAAGCACTAAATCATGGCAAAACTACTGAAAGTCATGATTTCCGTGATCCTCAAGGTATTGCTGCTATCAAAGCGCACCTCAAAGATGCTGATGTTATGTTGGACAGCTTTCGCCCCGGCGTCCTAAAAGGCATGGGACTAGATGCCAAAACGCTGCATGCGATTAATCCAAAGCTAGTCATGGTATCGATTACTGGTTATGGTTTGGCATCTAGCGATTCGAAAACTGAGATTAATCATGACTGGGCTGATAAAGCCGGTCATGATATTAACTTTATGGCGATGAGCGGTATTTTAGACCAATTAAAGACGGCGGACGGCGAGCAGGCAATGCCTAACGTTCAATTTGCAGATTTGGCAGGCGGCAGTGATACCGCTGTGATTGCACTGCTTGCTGCCGTATTCGCCGCCCAGCGGACGGGCAAAGGTCGTCATGTTGCCGTTAGTATGACGCACAGCTTGTATCAGCATATGGTCATGCCAAAGGCAACGGGAACACTGGTGAAAAGTTTCTCAGGACAACAACCAGCACCGCATCATGATTTTCTGGGTGGATTATTACCTTGCTATCGCCTATACAAAACTTCAGACGAGCGCTATATGGCCATTGGTTCGTTAGAGCTGAAATTCTGGCAAGGGCTGTGTGAAGTATTGGATTTGTCTGCGCTCAAGAATAGCCATTGGCAACGTGGCGTTATGCCAAATACCTCTGAAAGCCAAGCGGCGGCTAAGGCGATAAGCGATAAATTTGCCAGTCAAACACTTGAGCATTGGCAGCAAGTTTTTGCGCTCGTTGATGTTTGTGTCACCCCTGTGCTTAGCCTCAGTGAAGCAAAAGCACATCCCTTATTTGTCCATCAAGATGCGTATGATGCAACGTCAGGATGGCAGCAGGTTCAGTAGTTAGGTTTTTTATAAGAAACGCTTCAAAGCCATTGAGTTTTTCATAAGTTAATTACCAAGGAAGGTAAGTTATGGATCAGTTTTGGACGCAGCATTATCCTAAAGGGATAAATGCACAGATAGCGCCGCCACATAATACATTGATTGACATGTTTGATGACAAATTAACAGAATATGCCAGCCATGAATTTATCACCAACATGGGTGTTACTTATTCTTATGGGCAAGTTGATAGCATGTCATTGGCTATTGCGGCTTGGATTCAAAGTCTGGGTCTAGCAAAGGGTTCGGTCATAGGCATCATGATGCCCAATGTCAACCATTACCTGCCTATTGTCATAGGGATAATTCGCGCTGGTATGGTCACAACGCTCATCAATCCACTGTATAGTCCTCGTGAATTGAGACATCAATTGGCTGACTCAGATACTGCTGTATTATTTATATTAGAACCATTTTGCAAAACGTTAGAGAAAATCATCAAAGACACGCCTGTCAAAACCGTGGTCATCAGCAAGATTGGCGATATGTTAGGAGTAGTGAAAGGTGCACTTGTTAATATCGCTGCCAAATATGTCAAAAAAGCCATTCCCCGTTATCAGTTGAAATCAAATTCTCGTTATACCGTGACTCGCTATAAAGCCGTTTTAAAACGCGCCAAAAAATTAAGCTATTCTCGTCCTAGCATTCAAGCGGACGACTTATTAATGCTGCAATATACTGGCGGTACGACAGGTGTTGCCAAAGGCATCTTGATTACCAATCAAAATGTTGTGACCGCCACTTATCAGTTTGTCGAATGGTTCAAGCCAGTCTATGACGCCATGTCTGATAGTACTCAAATAAATACCATTGTTGCTTTACCGCTGTATCATATTTATGCGTTTATCTGCTCAATAGTTGGGTTGAGTGTGGGTCAGCATCTCACACTGGTTACCAATCCACGTGATATTGAAGGGTTTATTAGGATATTGCGCAAGCGTCCTTTTCATCTATTGCCTGGTGTCAATACTTTGTTCCAAGCCCTGCTGATGAATCCCAAATTTAAGGAGCTGGATTTTTCCGCATGCAAGTTAACCCTAGTCGGTGGTATGGCAGCGACCCCTGAAACCGCTAAGCGCTGGCGTGAAGTCACAGGTCTGCCTATCCTCGAAGGCTGGGGTATGTCTGAGACGCTAGGCGTGGGTACCGCCAATCCATTTAATGGCACTGAATATAGTGGCAATGTAGGGTTTCCACTGCCTAGTGTCGATATCAGTATCCGTGATGACGATGAAAATATTCTCGCCATAAATGAAGTTGGTGAGATGTGCATCAAAGGTGACAACGTCATTACTCATTATCATAATATTGACAATACGACGTTTTTTACCGCTGATGGTTACTTAAAAACAGGTGATATTGCGTCTATGAACGAGCAGGGTGCTATTAAGATATATGACCGTAAAAAAGACATGATTATCGTCAGTGGCTTCAACGTTTATCCTAACGAAGTAGAAAACATCATTGAGGAGCACCCTAAGGTTGCCGAATGTTCAGTGGTTGGTATTGATGATAAGTTGCAGGGTCAGTCGGTCAAAGCCTACGTTGTAAAATCTGATGACAGCTTAAATGAGGATGATATTAAAGTGCTGTGCCAAGCAAATCTGGCCGCCTATAAATGCCCGCGTCATATCGAATTCATAGACGAGTTACCCAAATCAACTGTCGGAAAAATACTGCGTCACAAGCTGAGAAAATTGGCTCATGAAGCCTAACGACTACTCAACAGACTCTCATCAATAACATCTACGTTTAACGCATTTTGTCTGTCATCTATTGGCAGGCTTTCTGTTTTTAGAAGACCTCACTTAATAAGATTAAATGAGGTCTTCTATTTTGGCAAATGCTCATGGGATTGTTTTCGATACTTTATCTAGGGCGTGTCCTCATTTTAAAAATGGTGATAAAAATGAGATAAATTGCCGTCAAACAAGGAAGCTAGCACCGTTAATATCGAGATATTGATAAGCTATTTGACGATTTTTAACAAAATTTAGCCATTTTTAGCCCATTTAGAGAGTAATTGATTGAATTGAGGACACGCCCTAATGTTGTTTGATGTCATCGTATTGTCATGGCTCTTTAACCAAAATGTCACAACTACTGGCTACACTGCTGACCTAGGCAACACAAATAATAAATGATCAGGTTGGTTGATATGTTAGAGCTTAGAGGTGTGACGAAAAAGTATGAGAATAAAGTCATCTTTGAAGATATTTCCCTCAAAATTAATAAGGGCGAAATTGTCTCAATCTTAGGGCCTTCTGGATGTGGTAAAACGACTTTATTGCATATTATCTTGGGTTTGACGGGTATCAATGGCGGTCGTCTTGCTTATAATGGCGAAGACATTACACGAGTGCCGATGAAAAAAAGAGGCTTCAATATTGTCTTTCAAGACTATGCATTGTTTCCCAATCTAAATGTCAAACAAAATATCGAATACGGTTTACGCAATAATCCCCATATTAGCACGCAAGCAGAAGTCGATGAACTGGTCGACTTACTCGATATCGAAGCCCACCTAAATAAACGCATCAGCCAACTGTCTGGTGGTCAAAAGCAACGCGTGGCACTCGCACGCACTTTGGTGATGAAGCCTAAAATACTGCTATTAGATGAGCCTTTATCTGCGCTAGATGGTGTCATCAAAGAAACCATCAAAGCGCGTATCCGTGAGATTTCCGTTCGCTATCAGTTGACGACGTTAATAGTCACTCATGATCCAGAAGAAGCCATGACGTTATCTGATCGTATTTTACTGCTCTCAGACGGCAAAGTGGCACAGTTCGCGACACCAACGGAAATCATTCGCAACCCAGCCAATGATTTTGTCAAAAACTTCATTCTCAATCAGCTCAATATCAAGCGTCGCAATATCTTAAGTTTATTTGCAGATGATGGCGCAAACATCGACCCCTTAAGCAAATATACCCAGCGCCAACATTACGGTCAGGATGACAGTGTGGTGACTCATCGTTATGACGATATCGATGGTATTGACACTATCGACAATACTGACGATCTTAATGTTATTAAAGACAGTCATCAGCAAAAACGAAAAGATGCCACCATCAACTAATATTGATTAACAATAAAAATGTTGTGAATGAACGTATTTGACCATTTGATCGTCTTGGATATTTATGAAATTGAGCAATTCACCCCTCGTAAAAGCAATTTGGCTATTCGTTGCTGTTTTATTCGTCATGTTTATGTTTGTGCCATTAGTCAAGCTGCTGGCACTGTCTTTGAATGTCGGTGATGCATTAGGGCTAGAAAACTACACCAGTATTTTGAGCAGTGATGGCTTTTTGCAGACCATGCAGAACAGCTTTTTTGTGGCGACGATGAGTGCGCTTAGCGCGACGTTTTTGGGCTTTATTTTGGCTTATACGGTGCATTGGAGCAATTTGCCCAAAGGTTTTAAACAATTTATTAAGCTGGCGGCATTATTTCCTATGTTGTTGCCAACCGTCACCTATGGCTTTGCCATTATTTATACCTTTGGCAAACAAGGCTTGCTGACTCAGATTCTTGGCTTTCAACTGTTTGAGGACATATATGGCTTTTATGGCATGTGGCTTGGTTATACCATTTATACCTTGCCCATTGCTTTTTTATTATTGAACAATACGTTCCAATATTTGGACAAAAAGTTTGTCGTTGTATCAGAGTTGATGGGAGACTCTCCTTATCGCCAGTTTGACATGACTGTGGTGCGCCCTCTAATCGGCACCTTTGCAGCAGCGATGATTCAATGTTTCTTTTTAGCCTTTACAGACTTTGGTATTCCAGCGTCGATTGGGGGGCAATATAGCGTCATCGCCACTGAGCTTTATACCCAAATCTTAGGCGCGTCACCGTCATTCGAAAAGGGGGCAGTGGTTGCGTTATTTATGCTGGTGCCATCCATCCTAAGCATCGCCATACTATGGTACGTGGCACGCTTCAATGTGCGCTATGACTCAGTTGAAATGATTGATCTGCCCACCTCAAAAATCAAAGACCGTGTTTTGGCGGTGTTATCGAGTGTGATTTTAGCCTCACTGTTACTGGTATTCGCCGTGATATTCATCATCCCATGGATTAAATCATGGCCTTATCAGATGGTCTTCACCACCGAGATTGTCAGCGAGGCTTTAGAGTCTGCCAATCTGATGCGGGTCTATAAAAACTCATTACTTGTGGCGGTATTAACGGCGGTGTTTGGCACCTTGATTACGTATTTTTCAGCCCTGTTATACGAGCGCTCAAGCCTTTTTAAACTGGGAAAATTCAGTATTGAAAGCTCGGCATTAGTGACCAATACGGTGCCTGGAATGGTCGTCGGTATTGCCTATTTGATGGTGTTTTCGGGGTCGGCGGTCGCCAATACTATTTTTATCATCGTGATTAGCAACATCATTCATTACTTTGCCACGCCTTATTTGATGAGTAAAAACGCACTGTCCAAAATGAATTTGGGCTGGGAGACGACGGCTGGTCTGTTGGGTGACTCATGGTTTGCATCGTTACGCCGCATCGTCGTGCCCAATTCGTTTTTTACGCTAATTGAAGTCGCTTCATTCTATTTTATCAGCGCTATGGTGACGATTAGCGCGGTTATCTTTATTTCAGGTGCCAAAACCATGGTACTCACCACCAAGATAGTTGAGCTACAGCACTTTGCGCGCTTCGATGAGATTTTTATCTTGTCGCTGATGATATTGCTGACCAATATTGGCGCACTGATGTTGTTTGCTATTGTCCGTCATATTTATAGCAAACGGCTCTCTGGTACAACGGCAATAAAAACCAAGAAAAAACCTAAGTCAATGGTGGTACCAACGTCTTCTTAGTCTTACCCATCGGTCAAGCGCATTGATAAGACTTATTTTCGTTTTATATTTTAAGCAACAACTTTTTCATTATTAAAACATCAACAAATAATAGGACAAATAATGTTTTTATTCAAAACGTTAGTGGCAAGTTTCGCGTGTGGAATCGTATTAGCAGGTTGTAATTCACCTGAGTCGGAAGGAGATGCTTCTAGCAATATCGAAGAAGTGGTCATTTATAGCAATGCCGACGAAGAAGCGGTCGAGGTCATCCAAGAGGTTTTAGACGAAGCAGGCTATGAGGGTCAGTATGTCTTTCAGTCTTTTGGGACAGGGGAGTTGGGTGGGCGTTTGCTGGCAGAAGGCGATAATACAGAGGCGGATATGGTGACGATGAGCTCTTTCTACTTAGAAAGTGCCCAAGCCAAGCATCCTATGTTTAAAGAATTGACCTTTGACGTTGATCCGCAAGTGGCGGTCCCAAATTACTATGCACCAATACTGGGTTTTACGGGCGCTATTATTTTAAACACAAAAGAGATGGCGGCGCAAAATCTGCCCAGACCAACCAGTGCCAAGGATTTGGCAAACCCGATCTACAAAAATAAAATCGCGATGGTGGATCCTAATGGCTCATCGACAGGTTGGCTCTTTATTCAAGACGTCACCGCTACTTATGGAATGGGCGCTGAAGGGCAGAAAATTATGAACGATATCCGCACCAATGCGGGTCCCAATCTAGAGTTGTCAGGCTCAGGTCCGATCAAAAAAGTGATGGCAGGTGAGGTGCCGATTGGTTTTGGCTTGCGTCATCAAGCAATCGCAAACAAAGCACAAGGCTTGCCCATTGATTATGTTGACCCAAGTGAAGGAAATTATACGCTAACGGAATCGGTAGCCGTTATTGATAAAGGCGAGAACACCAATCCAAATGCGATAAAAATGGCTGAAATCATTGTTAAAAATGCGCGTCCAAAATTATTGACGATATACCCAAATGTGATTTATGACGGTGAAACAGTCGCTCCTGACAATCAAATCAAAAACAGTAAAACGTACGGCGAGCCATTGACGGCTGAGCTGCTAGACAAGCACAGAGCGTTTTTCCATGGACAAACTGAATCGTAAATGAATCCATAAAAACCGTGATGAGTAGTCATTGTTCAAATGCACTATTTCATTGGCTAGTGAAATCCTTAAAACATGGATTGAGCCGCTAAAACATAAATTGAGTATCATTTGTAATCAATCATAAAGAAGAAAAAAGCTATGACAGGGACAAGTAAATTATCAGGTAAACAGTATGATGTGGTCGTCGTCGGGGGCGGTATCGTTGGTCTTGCCAGCGCTTATGCTGCCGTAAAAAAAGGGCTGAAAGTGGCGCTGGTAGAGCGTGAAGCACAGAATAAAGATGCCTCGATTCGTAACTTTGGCTTTGTGACGGTTAGTGGTCAGCGTAGCGGTGAACATTGGCAACGTGCCATGCACTCACGCAATATCTGGGCGGATATCGCGCCAAAAGCCGGTATCAAGGTTGAGCATACCGGTCTGCACATGCTGGTTCAGCGCCCTGAAGCGATGAGCGTTGCCGATGCGTTTTTGAAGACTGACATGGGCGAGTCCTGTCGCTTATTGAGTCAATCAGAAATACAGGAGCAGACGCCTTATCTTAGAACAGGGTTGGGCGTTTTATATAGCCCGCATGAGCTGAGAGTCGAGTCAAATACCGCGATTGGCAAATTGGCGGACTGGTTAGCACAAGTGCATGGCGTGGATTTTTATAACAAAACCACGGTTCAGGTGGTTGACTTGCCCACTGTTCATACCAGTCGAGGGACATTACATACGGCGCATTGTGTGATCTGTCCTGGGGCAGATTTACATGGCTTATATCCTGATACTTTAGCGCAGTCTGATGCCAAACTCTGTACCCTCAATATGATGCGCGTGATGCCAAGGCAAGCGTTCAAACTAAATGCTGCTGTCATGTCAGATCTGAGTTTTGCTCGTTATGATGGGTTTGCGCAGCTACCAGAAGCTCGTGCGCTTATCAGCTTACTAGATGACACCCAAGCTGCTGAGCGCAAGGCTGGCGTACATTTAATCGTTGTTCAATCAGCGGATGGCTCACTTATCATTGGTGACAGTCATAATTACTGTGATAAAGAGCTGCCCTTTAGAGACACTTATCAAGATAACTTAATCATCAACGAGTTCAAAAAGGTCATGGATATCGGTGAGGTAGACATCACTCAGCACTGGTTAGGGGTCTATCCAAGTGCCGACAATGTCGTGTTTAAAGCATCACCAGAAGCAGGCGTTGCCATCGGTACCATCACAAGCGGCACAGGCGCATCAACGGGATTTGCCTTTGGTGAAGAGTTAATTAATTTAGTATTGGAGTCAAAATAATGAATACAGATATTCATCGTATCAAAGCGCCATTCGACGCGATCAAACTGTGTGTCTTTGATATGGCAGGCACGACCGTCAATGAAAACAATTTGGTTTATAAAACCGTATGTGATGCGATCAATCACACCTTACAACAGGTTGGTCGAACAGACATTCAGGTCAATCTAGAGGTGTGTTTAGAGTTTGGGGCTGGCAAAGAAAAGCGACAAGCCATTAGCGATATACTCAATGAAGTATGCAAAAATGACAATACCGCGACCGCTGATAGGGAAAAATGGACGGATGCTGCCTTTAATACGTTTAAATCAGCGTTGGCATCAGCCTATACCAAGGACACGGTAGCAACCTTCGATGGCATGCTAGATTTTTTCACTCAGTTAAAGCAGTCAGGTAGAAAAGTCGTGCTAAATACGGGCTACGATATTCAGACTGCCAATAAAATATTAACCATTTTAGGATGGTCAGTGGGTCGTGATATTGATGCTTTGATTACAGCAGATGATGTGCACAATGGTCGTCCTGCGCCAGATATGATTACCCTTGCTATGGACAAGTTTGGGATTGAGCATTCGCAACAGGTATTGAAAGCAGGGGACAGCGGCATCGATATCGAAGAAGGCAAAAATGCCCATTGTGGTCTATGTATTGGGGTGCTCACTGGTGCTCAAACCCATGTGCAACTGGAGAAATATTCACCAGATATCGTGCTTGAGAAGCTTACGGATCTGGCGTCATTAATCTAGAGTATGTCCTCAATTTAATTGAGGCATCTATATGGGTTAAAAATGGCTAGATTAAGACATGGGCTACTTTAATGGCACATTTTAGAAGGAGAGGAATCATTACATGATTTCTCTCCTTCTTCTTTCATAGAAGTAACGATAAATATAAGGACAGACAGGCTTATCAATTTTCGAACAGCATAATGTGTGGAATATTTGTCTTGAAATTTTAGCCCACTCTAATGCTGCTCTAATGCTTTTAGACCTGCTTTGGCGATGTGTACATCTTCGCTGCCATGTGCGCCGCCCACCCCGATACCACCAACTACGATACCATCGATATAAATGGGTACGCCGCCATCTAAGATAAGGATGCTTTCATCCAGATAGCGTAGGTCTTCAGGAATCGTGCCGTCTTTGATGCCTTTGGCGATGACCGCCGTTTCTCTTTTTTGTGAGTTTGCGGTATAGGCTTTTTTATAACTGGCACGCACGGTATGCACGCCTGCGCGGTGATCTCTGAGCACTGCTAAGGTTTGTCCGGAGGCGTCAACGACGGTGACAGACACCATCAAATTATTGCTTTTGGCTTCTAATGCGGCAGCATTCACTATGTTTTGTGCCATCTCGCCAGTCAATAATGGAATGGTTGCCATCTCTGCTCCTTGGGTTATTACGTTTGGTTTGATCACTTGTACTTGATACTGTGAGTGTGAGGTGTTGGCACACGCGGAGATGGACAACAGTGAATTTGTAAGCGCGGCATAGATAACGAGTTTTTTCATAATCAGTCCTTTCATAGTTAATCCTTGAGGTTGTTTTGAATATCGCATGACGTGATTCAATACGCCTGAATCAAAGCTTAGACAAGTTAATTGCCTGATGATAACTTGCTGGAGCAAACTTGATGGTGACAAACAGCATACCGATAAGGCTGATCAATAGCATCCACCAAACCGCTTGAAAACTGCCAGTCGACTCGCGTAGCACACCTGCCATATAAGGCGCGATGGCGGTAATAATAAAGCCGATGCCTTGGACAAATGCTGCCAGTGCCCCAGCGAGTTTAGGTTTGGACAAATGATCTAACGCGACGGTCAGTGTCAATGAAAAGCAGGCACCAAGACCACAGCCAATCAAGGCAATCCACAAGATGAGCAAAGCTGTCGGCATGGTAATCAAACCTATAAATCCAGCGATTTGTATGCCTACGGCAAAAAACAACCAAGGTCGGCGGTCGGGGCGATGGGCGGACAACATTGGAATAACCAGCGCACCAATGACCTGAAAAATCGTCATGATACCGATCAGCTCGCCACTATTTTGCGCGCTCCAGCCCAAAGTCTGCGCATAGCTTGGCAACCATGCAATCATACAAGCGTATCCAGCGTTTGCCAGACCAAAATAACTTGCTAGCAGCCAAGCACGGCGATTGCCAAAAAAGTTGATTTTTACCCCGTCGTCTCGATTTTCCATCTGCTCAGAGGGGCGCCGCCACCACAGTACGAGGGCAAAAACTGGCACTACCAGCCAAATACCCAAACCGGATTGCCAACTGTCGTAATGTTGAGCGACCACCGGACTCAAGATAGCGGCAACCCCGCCACCAGTCATCAGTGCAGCAGAGTAAACGCCCATAGCAAGTGGTACGCGTGCAGGATACCAACGCTTGACCACACCAGGTGCCATTGCTTGCACGATGGCGATACCTGTGCCGCCTACTAAGGCACTGGCTATCAGCGTCCCTCCAGTATCTAACCACAAGCGCCATACACCCGCGAAGGCAATCGCAAACAGACCGCCTGTGATCCACGCGCTTTCACTAAATCGTCGCCCAATCCAAGGCAACAGTAGCGGAAATATACCCATACACAGCATCGGCAGCACCACCAATAAAGAGGCGGCCTGCAAACCCATCGCTGTGCTTAGGCGAATTTCTGTCAGCAACGGACCAGTAGAAGTGATCGTTGGGCGCAGCGTCATCGCCAACCCAGCAATCACCATCATAGGAAATAACAAGGTCAGTATCGACGAACGCACCGTGGAAGAGATATGATCGGTACTCATGAATAATATAAAATCCGTATTAAGAAAGGCAGTACCAAAAAATCACTGCCTGAGTCGCCAAAAAAGCCGACGTCACTATATGCCGAACGTCGACTTTTTCAATAAGTACTATTTTTACAAACCGCTGATTAAACTGCTATTTAATGCATCATTTAAAAAGGTTTGAACGGTAGGAACTTACCATCTAGAGTAATCACTGCGCGGTCACCACCTTCAGGATCAGCCACTTTTTTGATATCCATTTTGAAATTAATGGCACTGATGATACCATCACCAAATTGCTCATGAACCAAGGCTTTTAGCGTGGTGCCATATACCTGCATCATCTCATAAAAACGGTAGATTGTCGGATCAGTAGGAATCTCACTACCAACGCTGCCTCGTGATGGAATACATTGTAGTAACGCGATGGCGTCCTCATCAAGTCCTAAAGTTTCACCAACTTTTTGGGCGGCATCAGCAGGTAGCGGATGCTGACCTAGCAAAGCGGCAGTGACAAAGACATCACTCAAGCCTGTTCCTGAAGCGATTTGCTCAAATGACAGGTTCTTTGCCGCTTTGGCAGCAATGATGGTGTCCGTTAATGTTTGACGTGCGGTGTTGCTTACTTGAGACTGAATCATAATAATACCTTTTGAGGTTGGTGGTGGTTATTGGGTTAATGATGCTTATGAATCATTTGGGTTAATTGATTTTCTGATTATGCATAGTCATTGATAATGACAGTTATGTAACGCTAAACGGCGACTGCCAGTGGCGATATCGGATAAGCGCGAACCTCAGTGTGCGTGGCCAATGAGACAAATTCATTGGTCACGCCATCTAAGGCATCGATATCACCGGACTCGATATCGTAAACCCAGCCATGTAGTGCCAAACGATTTTCTCTTAGCGCCAAACGTATCGAAGGATGGGTTTTGATATTTTCGATTTGAGCGATGACATTTTCACGAACCATAGAGGCGACCCGCTCGCTATCACTGTCATGTTCACGGGCTTCATTGACCACCCGTGCTGAGTCAGCGTAGCGTAGCCAGCTGCCTACCGCTGGCATATGATCCATGCAGGTGCAGGTGCAGGTGCAGTTGGCAATTGCAGTCATCGCGCCGCAGTCTGAGTGCCCGCAAATCACCACATCCGTGACTTTTAAGGCGGTAACGGCGTACTCAACTGACGCCGATACACCACCAGGCTCAGGACCATAAGAAGGCACAATGTTGCCAGCATTGCGAATTACGAATAGACCACCGGGTTCGTGTTGAGTAACGAGCTCAGGCACTAAGCGGCTGTCTGAACAAGAAATAAACAGTGTGCGCGGGTTTTGTTTGGTCGCCAAATTTTTGAATAAATCGGCGCGCTTAGGATAGGCGTCACTGTGAAATTTTAGAAAACCTTCAATAATATCTTTCATCGCGTTGGTCTCTGTGTAGTTGATGAAAGGAATGATACGCCGCTATCGTTATAAGGTAAAATACTCGTATATTATGATGTCGATAATAATTACTTATGACCAAACCTTGATCAATCCCTAATCCACACGAGATGACCCATGATTCTTCGGCACATTAAGTATTTTTTGGCAGTGGCAGAGTACCAAAGCTTTACCCAAGCAGCAGCGTCTTTGTACGTCTCACAGCCAGCGTTATCGCAGCAGATTAAGCAGTTGGAAGAAGGTCTAGGTGCGACTTTATTTGATCGCTCTGGTCGCCGTGTCACATTGACCGATGCCGGTGACGTCTATGCGTGCTATGCCCATAGAGCCTTGCAGGATTTGGAGGAAGGACGGCGCGCCATTCACGATGTGCAGGATCTCAGTCGCGGTGCGTTGCGGATTGCGATTACGCCTACTTTTACCACGTATTTGCTTGGACCTTTAATCAAAGCGTTTCATACTCGTTATCCGAGTCTCACGCTAAGCGTGCAGGAGATGTCACAGGAGCAGATGGAAAAGCAAATACTCGATGATGAGTTTGATGTGGGTATTGCTTTTGAAGATGTGCAGTCTGCCGATATCGATACACAAACCTTGCTGATAGAGACGCTCGCACTGGTTGTTAGTAAACATAACCCTCTTGCTAAGCAAATGGCGATTGACTTGCCAACGCTACACGCGCAGTCACTTGTATTGCTGAGCCGCGAATTTGCCACGCGCGAACAGATTGAGCATTATTGTCGCCAGCATGACATTGCGCCAAACGTACTGATGGAGGCAAACTCGCTAAGCGCAGTGATCGAAATGGTTCGCCATACCCAACTGACCACCTTATTACCTTCCAACATCGCTCATAATTATGATGAGCTGGTGGCGATTACCTTAGCGCCGTCTTTGCTCCAGCGTACAGCGGTATTACTACAACGAAAAGGTGCGTATCAGAGCGCTGCTACCAAGGCATTTGTTGCGTTGGCACATGAGGTTTGTTCGAACACGGTTGAATCCAAGGCACTGTTTTTCAAATAGAATAAACTTAGAAAACGAACGGTCACGATGAGATAGGCAAAAGGTCAATGACGCAAACCTTAATTCACTACTTTTTTCACTTCGGCATGCCTTTAATCTTGGCTTATGTGTTTTTCCGCAATGATTACAAAAGGGTTTATCTGATACTGCTCGCCACTATGTTGGTTGATTTGGATCATCTGCTAGCAACGCCTATTTTCTCGCCCAATCGCTGTAGTATTAACTTTCACCCGCTGCACAGTTATTATGCAATGGCAGTATATGTGACTATGTTAGTACTGCCTAAGCCATATAGAGTCATAGGTTTGGGCTTGCTGTTGCATATGCTGACGGATTTAAATGACTGCGTTATGACGTATGCCCAAATCCCCCAAGCGTTGGATGATGCGCCAGCTCGTGAGCTGGTCATATGGCTAGCAAATAGGTTTAAGTAGTATTTTTTAACTTTCCATCGCATGCTCATTAATCCCGTATTTATTATGGGTACATTATATTTTCTAAAGAATCGTATTATTTACTGAGGATTTAGTTCTACACTAAGCCTAAATTCAGTATACATACAATAAATATAGACAAAAAAAGCCTCACTTATTAATAGTGAGGCTTTTTTATTGAGTGGCTGGTTTAGCACTCTATATGGCAATGATTATTTGGCAACCGCTTTAAAATTCGCTACTTGGTTTGCATTGCTAATGGTCAATACAGGCACGTTATTGGCATTTTTACTCATGCTATATTTACCATTTACGGTTGCTAGTGCGGCACTATCAAAGCTGGCTTGTGGGGCAGGGCAAGCCATTCTTGTGCTTCTTACTGGACCCAAGGTTACCTCGCCATTTGCTACCTTATACTCAGCACTCATATTGTTACAAGTATTCATCAAAGTAACGATATTGCTCCCATTCGCCGTCACAAAATCGAGGGTTAATGGTTCGGCTGGATTAAAGAATAATGGAGTAATGGTCTCGCCCTTGGTGTTTTTGGCATCCACGAGTTGCCAATGATAGGCTTGCAAGGCATCCGAGGTAATAGGCTGGGTAACGGGTGCACTTGGCGTAGATGTGGTTTGACAACCTGCTGCCAATGTTCCCACTGCTAAAACGCTTACCATCATTACCTTGGTCATATTTTTCATATAAAGTCCTTTATTGCTTCAATTATGATATAGAGACATTTATCTCAAAATTATTGTGCTTGCTGCCCCAATAACTGACATGAGACACTAGCAGATGCAGGCATTATTACAAAGCAATGATAGCGATACAAGCGCCAGTAACCATTTAAATACCAAGTTGTTTTTATGTTGATATAGTCGGTTCAATATAATTTGGATACAAGGAATGTGAGCGAGAGTACTACAAATAGTAGACTAAGCGAGCCTGACACCGTATCTGATTTATATAGGATTGACTATAAATCTTTAGCACAGCCTATTGCTATTAGGCGACCACATCATTACGTTGAGATAGCAGATGGTTTGCTGGAATAGGAAACACATTGTCATAAATCCAGTTATAAACAAAAGCATGTACCAAATAGAAAGTAGCCATTGTAATATCCATGATAAAGGCTTGCCAGAGGCTGATGCCTAAGTGCCACGCAATTATTGGTAGGAATAATAACAGCAGACCACCTTCAAATAAAAACGCGTGCAACATCCGTAGTGGAACCGTCTTATGTACATTGCCGCGTAGCTTCAGCATGCTGTGGTCAAACAACAGGTTGTAAAAGTAGTTCCACAACGTCGCGATAATCGAAGCAGCCACGGCGATAAGACCTATCGACTGAATATCAAAGCCAAATAACCAGCTTGCCAACGGTACAAATATAATTAAACCTATTATCTCAAAACCCAAAGTATGACGAATACGATCTTTCACGGTGCGCATGAAGCTTCCTAGTTGAATCAGTTATTTTCGCGCTTATTGTATCTGTTAAACTATTATAACCAAGTTGGAACCTATAGGATTTTTAGATAGATGAGCCTTTCATTAGAGCAACTGCAAGCCTTTGTCGCCACTGTAGAGACCGGTTCTTTCTCAGCCGCCGCCCGTCATCTAGGCAAGGCGCAGTCTGCCATTAGCACGGCGGTGTCAAATTTAGAAATTGATTTGGACAACAGCTTATTTGTCCGCAGTGGACGCTATCCAGTCCTAACGCCAGCTGGAGAGCGCTTACTGGTAGAGGCGCGAGTGATATTAGAGCGTTGTGAGCATTTTCGCGGGGTGGCTAAAAGTCTGGGCGAAGGAGTAGAGAGCCGATTGGTACTGGCAGTTGATGAGCTGTATCCCGAAGCAACGTTGGGCGGTTTGATGGAAGAGTTTTCACGCCGATTTCCTAGTGTGGAGCTGGAACTATTGTTTCCGCTGATGGAAGATGTCAGCCGCTTGGTGTTAGAAGATCGCGCCGATTTGGGTATTATGTGGCGTCAAGAGATACTACCTTCAGCGCTGAATTTTCATGGGCTTGGTTGGGTGTCGATGAAAATGGTGTGCGCGCCGAACCATGAGCTAGCTCGTCAGCCAGTGGGGTGGGAGGAGTTGAAACGCTATCGGCAATTGATGGTGGCAACACGTAACCATAGCGAAGAAAAAGCACGGTTGCGAATAGCATCTGATGTCTGGTGGGTCGAGAGCCAGTGGGTTATCGTTGAGCTGGTACAGCGCAATTTAGGCTGGGCATTCGTGCCTGAACATGTGGTAGCCAGTGCTCTGGATAATGGTTTTTTAGTCGAGCCAATATTGGAATTTAACGATCATGATTGGCCAGTGGCTTTAGAAATTGTATGGCACAAGCAGCGTCCTCTAGGTAAAGCAGCTGCTTGGTTGAAGTCGGCTGCGATTGCGCTAAATAAGTGATATTAAGCGGTCAATAATAGCAAGTTTTAAATGGTCGTCCATTTATTGCGGGTGTACTATCTATAAAATTTATAATGTTGTCGATAGATTTGAGTAGGTTATAATTTTGAACGGTTTTTAATACAAACGCTTTAGTGGTCAAGTTCCACTATAATTTCAATCCAAATTATGTTTTTAACTTAAGTATTCGATACCGCTGAGCGACAGCAGTTGTCGCCCGCTTTAATTAGACGCTTTATCTTTCTCAATTTTTATATTATAGTTACTGAGTTAGGACGTTATTCAGTCAGGAAAACAGCAACATAGAGTTAACCCTCGAGGCGCAACGCTTCACCCTATAACTTCGCTATTGCTGTTAACTATCAACGCTCTGACTGGCATTAATCATTATTTTTCTAATCAACTAAACCCAAGCTACTCATAAATTATAGCTGTCATATCGATGATGGTATAGATTTCATATTGTTAAAAATAAGTTTAAATAACTTCTAAAGTCATCATTAAAACACTCGTTTTACTTTTTAACGTTGCTCTAAAAGCGGCGGACACGCTCGGCTGACTTAAATTTGATCTGAGAAACAAGAAAAATTAAAAATATTACAAGCTACTGATATTCAAGATAAATTAAAAAATGAGGACCATACTATGACGAACACAACTAACGCTTTTGAGCAAAAACGTATAGATAATTTAAATTGGTCAGGTGTGTCAAAACTGCCTAAATCCATTCAAAATAAGGTACAAACTAAACCAAAGATACCATTGTTTTATCTGCATAACGAGTCTATCGATAACTATGAAGATGATATCTACTTTGTGAATAATAGTGATGAGACATTGAGCTTTGTTGCTCCTTATGAGCTGATGAAGAGAGATTCAGATTGTCCTGAGGTAGTGGTTGCTGCCGAACCAAGTGAACGTGACATATCCCTCACTTATACTGATGTATTGCCCAAGCAAGGCGTGAGAATTGATCGTCAACATATCATCTATGATAGTGATTATCTCAATCAGATTATTGTGTATACCATGAGTCGTGCCAGCAAGGAGATGTGGGGAATATGGCGTTTGAATATGTGTGAAAAAGGCATGTTTTCGTCATCGTACCCATTGCTCTGGGAGGAGGGTATGAAACCCTCACACGTTGTAAGTGCCGATAAACTGAATGATCCCAAAGATCGTCCTATTTTACCTTGTGTATTGCCCATACGTCAGCAGTTATACCAAGAGTGGGTCAATCATTATGATAAGGCGAGTGCAAGCTTGATGAGGTCTATCACCGATATGATCTATCGTTATGACTTTGGTATTGTGGGATGTTATTACCATGATACTTGGGATGAGTACAGCAGTGAGGCAGAGCAAATCGCTAATCGTCTGATTCAAGGTGATGCCGATAGCGTAGATGAGGTTCTCGCGATGATGATTGCGGTCTATGACGTGTCATTTGGTGCTGGATATACGAGGATTCCTATGGATGTCGCTGAGCGCATTTATGGTCTATGGTTGAAGCATAAAAGTAATGCTAATAAATAAAAAAATCCTTAAAAGGAGAGCACTATGATGTTTCCCATTGAAAATAATGACACGTTTTTACTGTTCTTTCACGGTCTTGATTCGAGTAATGAAACCACTAAATATACTTGTATTAGCCGTGAGCCTAAAACCTGCCAAACCGTTAATTATCGAGAGAATTTCAACGAGATTTTCGATATTTATGAGGCGTTAATTTTAGAAAAAATGAAGCAGTATCCGCGAGTCGTCTTGGCAGGGCATTCACTGGGTGGCTGGTTTGCCAATCATTTCGCCCACAAATACAATTTGCGTGCGCTATTAATAGCGCCTTGCATTTATCCCAGTGAGGTTTTAGCCGATCGCATACCAGACGTGGCTGATATGAAACTGTCATTTCCGACCTCGAATACTGAGATGGTAGTAGTCATGGTTGAGGTTGATGATGAATGCTTAGATGTCGCCGTCGCCAGACGCACGCTCGTCAACTTACCTGATAGCTGGGAAGTGGAGTATTTTGAACGTGGTCATCACCGTATCGCCCGTAGCGAAGATATTTGGTATCACTTGGTTCATCTGTGCGAAGACCCCATTGTTTGGATGGATGACGCGACATATCATGGTGAAGATTAAATACAATCTGCCTTGCAGTAAGGCTTTATTAATTACTATTATAAAGAACTAAAAAACTATCGTGGGTTTAACGGTTTGCCAAGTTTTTCAATAATCATTTAGCAAACATTGCAACTTCCAGCACGATATAAAACCACTCTGGTAAAGCGCATGAGCCTGTACTCCGACAAGATTACCCATGCCTGATTTGACTTGCCTATTTGGGCTTATTCTTATTGTCGGAGTTCAGGAGTCACTGATGTCTCATATCAATAGCCAAAATCTCACGCCTTGCAAATATACTCATCGTTATACGCCGCGGCATCCTTTGGCAAAAGAGGCGGTTAGCCAAATAGAGAAATGTGAACGACGTTCGCAAGATATTGTCCAAGCCATGGGTTATCCGCCAAAACACATCATATCTGCCTGTGATCGTCTGCGTCATGTATTGTCTAGCGACATACTAGGACTTAATGCGACAGATATTGATACATATTTCACTGCTCATGAATTCTTAAAAGCATTATTATCCGTGCTCGATATAAAGTACGACACCTTTGCAGAGGATATTGCGCAAATCCAATATGACTTGGCGCATTATCCTTATCCGCTACCGCAATATCACTTGCGAGCGGTCATCGACTTTACATGGAGTGAGGGCGCTAACTAGATGTCGCGCGGCGTGGCTAGCAGTAAAGCTGTTGCGTATTTACCGCAAAATTTTGCCAAAATGAATGCGGCAAAGCGTGAGTTGGTGATTCAACAATGTCTGGCTGCGCATTATGCAGAATATAACGGTCACTTGCCGTATAATGGCGTGATTAACGGTTATCAACTTATCATTGAACAGCGTCATGAGATGGTTGATAGCATCGCGTATGATCTACCGCAGTGTGAGTAAGATGTGATACATCACTCATCAATTGGTAGCATTAACATTTAACACAGCATACCCAAATAAAAAGGCCGTCCCAAATGACCGATACTAATCCTTATAACCCGTATAATTTTGCACCTTTGCAGCCAACTGGTAGAAACGAGACCAATACTACCAATACCTATGCGCCTGAAGACATGATTAAAATATATGAGCAGCAGTTTCTTATTCCAGTACCTGAAGAAAAGCTGACCGAGTTTTTACCCGCGCTAAAAAGCTTCTATGATATTGACGATCATACGTTAGATGTCAGTGCCATTATTTTCGACGCAATCGCAGACGCCTCTATCATTTACAACCATAAGGTCAAAGTGGGCGACTATCAAATATTAGGTGGATTGATAGAGGAAGCAATTGAATACGATGAAGACAGTGATGAAAACAATAAAGATGACCAAGCCACTGAAGACCTATCCGTTGAAGACAAAGACATTCAAGCCTATACACTAGAATGTAAGCGCACTTTTTTCATTAATGAGGTAGAGATACCTTATCATTTCAACTTGTTTATTTATGGTGACGGTTATTCTACTTTAACCAAAAAAGAAACCGTGCTAGAAAAAATGTACTGGTTCGTTAGAGGAAGATTTGAAGAAAATCTATTAGACGACACTGAAGATAATGACAGTTTAGACTCGATCAATGAGCAGCTAGCCAGTTTGGGTATTCGGGAAATGGATTTGACCACCATAGATGAAGTAATAAGCTATGTGGAAGACAGTATCATAGATGATGCCATGGTAGAGGCGCTTAACAAGTTATTAGATGCGGCTGAGTAGGTAGCTATCCGTAAAATTGATGTCAGAACAACACGTTTTAACGTCAATTTTTATAAGAGCCGTTGTAAAAGAATATTTATATAAGATCAGCTATAAAAGACTATTGATATAAGGCACATTGCTATGCAACAAACACAGAATTCTGTGGATCAAAGACAAGATGCTGTAGAACACAGACCCGTATTTATGCCGAGAACCAACAGTGACAATCTGGTAAAAACAGACATGGTTAGATTTGAGCGGCATGTGGGATTTGCCAGTCGCCAGAAGAAAAAATCCATCAATGATATGCATCAAGTCATTCGCAAAAAGTATGGCTTTAGTCATGTCCTTGAGCTATCGAGCAAGTCTGGCAATAAATTGAGTTTTCCGCTGAGTCCATTGAGCTTGAAGCTAATAAATGAACAAGATGGGCAGCAGTACAGTGTCGAAAATGCCTTTCAAAGCAGTATGGTTTTTGAGGATGGTGGTCCCTATACTGACTTGTTAAGTGCGCCGCCAAGACAAGCCAGAAAGGACGAGCGCTTAATGACCTCGGATGAACTGATTGGCTATAATTATTTTGGCATGGAGTGGAGCGTAGAGCCATTGACCACATTTTATGATTGGCTCTATGTGAATGCTCTAAAGCAAAACCCGCATTTGCATGAAGAAGTTATGCAATATCAAGCCTTTACGGATCGTGAGTTTAATCCTAAAAAATCTATCCATTGTGCGGCTTATGCACTGGCGATGTTTGTGGCGCTCAATAAACGCGAGTTGCTCGATAACATTGAAGACCCCGCAGTATTTTTTAATTTATATCATGAATTCAAAATAAGTAATACTGAGCAGCTTTTGGAAGCGGGTTGGGTTTGATCGTTAGAGCGGTAATTTATGTAGTAAAAATTATCAAGATAAACTTATGCTAACCAAGTGACTTTATGATATATGAGAATAGCCAAGCTTGTCTTGGCTTTTTCATGCCTAAAAAATCAAGCACCTTAGTCTGATTGATTTTAGTGTTATATATTTCAACAGAACGCTTATCATTTTTAACCCATTTAGATAACTATCGATTGAATTGAGGACACGCCCTAAGTATGACTATAATTCTAAAAAATTGGACAAAAAAAAGCCTCACTGTTAAGCGAGGCTTTTTAAGTATTTGGAGCGGGAAACCCCAACCTTGGCAATGGTATCGAACTATTTTATATTAAGATATATTAAGCTGTAACTCTTTATTTAAAAGGGTTATAGCTTTTTTAATTGGAAATAATAATTAGGTAGTGTTCTAAAAAGTATGCTGTCATCAGACGTAGCCATAATTGACATAGAAGAACACCAGATCGAATACCTTAAAGTGATTATCAAGCTTTTTCGAGAAGCAGCAGGTTTTTCTAACGGCTCGACGTAGTCGGTGTCTCAAGCGACAGTTATTGCCTTCTATACCTACTGTATGCTGTTTGCCAACTCGCTTATGATCTGCCTTAAAAGCCGTCAAAAAACTATCCCAGTTATCCATACTAATAGAGTCATAGCTGACTTTTAGCTGCTTGAGACGTGCTCTTAGCTTCTTAGCCGTTCTCAAATCACGTTTGCCCCAGACATAAGCGACAATCTCATTGGTAGCACAGTCATAAGCATAAATCAGCCAGACTTTACGTTTCTTGCGATACACGTAAGTCCAGAACTCATCAACTTCTAAGCGTTCATAATAGTTCTACTTAGGCGCAATCTTATATACGGATGAGCCTATGGTGTTCAGCATTTTACCAATGCTAACTGAGGCTATAATAGCAATATCTCTAATGCCACAGCCTCTAACTGTCATTAGCCGTATTTTATCTTCTATTCTAGAATGACAGCCGTTATAAGTTAACACATGATCGCCAATGAAATGACGCTTGCAGGCTTTGCATTGGTAGTTCTGCTTACCATAGCTTTTTTTGCCATTTTTCTTTAAACTGGGACTGTGACAGTCGGGGCAGCTGATATCTATTTGTGTCTTCATAAACTCAAATATATCATCTTGCCTCGGCTGTCACTCTCCTTTATTCCCGCAGCATACTTTCTGATACAACACCTAATAACGAACCGAAAAATCTCGTGGAGAGAATTTATTACAAATAGTGAATAACAGTAAAATCCCAATAATCATTCCAATCCACGCTCCCGTTAAATCACTTGAAGCATCAATCAAAACACCTGCCATGAACGGGAATACTGAAGCAATTAAGTATCCACCACCTTGCACAAAAGCTAATAAAGTCATGGCTTGCTTAGCGTTAGAGGCGTAATCAAGCGCTATGATTAAAGATAAAGGAAATAAAGCACCAATCCCTAAACCTAAAATTATAACGGTTAAAAATGCAAGCTTTGAGGGGATATAGATAAGCAATATTAAACCAACTAATATGAGCGATAAAGTGACAAATAATGGCTTTCGGCGATCGGTGTATTTTTTGATAAATATAGAAATTAAGATGCCAGAAACTACTTCTGCTACCGTTAAAATACTTAGTAAAGCGCCAGAAGCATCTCTACTCCACCCAAGCTGGGTGTAACTTAGTGGCAACCAAGCTAGAACCAATGTGTATGCACCTGTTCCTATGCCAAAAAAAAGCATTAACAGCCATGCATTTTTAGATTTTATAGGTAGAGGTAAATAACCGTTTCTACTGCTCTTGATATGTGGCATACCAGAGAAAAACAGTATAATTGCCAATATGGCAGGGATAGCCATAATCGATAAAGCGATATTCCAGCCAAATACTCCTTCTAAAGGAGAGGTTGTAGCAGCTGATATTGCAGCCCCCGCCATAATACCTGTTGTAAATAACCCCATAAAAACGCTAGCATTGTCTGGCGCAATTCTTTTTAAATAGGCGGGCATTAGAGTTTGGATGATTGCTATACCAATACCTCCAATGAGAGAAGTCAGTAGTAGAAGTAATGTAGAGTCAGCAAAAAATCGGTAGCCACAAGAAAGTGCTATCGCCAACAATCCAGCTAATATACCTATATACTCGCTTACTCTAGATTGAATTCTGGGACCTAAAAGTGCAAAGCAGCCCATCATTGCAACTGGCAAAGTAGTCAATAATCCAGCAGTTTGATTATTGATTCCTATAGCATCTGCTAAAACGGGTACGATCGGAGATATCGAGGCCATAATAGGCCTAAGATTAAGACCTACGATTATTGTTATGATGGCTAATATCCATTGGTTATAGCTAAACTTACTCATTTCCTACCTCACACTCTTGGTTATGTGTCTTTTTTAGTTATGAGTCGATGCATTATCACGATTTTAATTGGTTATCTTTTGCAGTAGTACCAAGCAATAATCAAATATACGCTAGCACTTTAGATCTAAAACATCGTAAAATTTAATGGCTCTGTCTACTGTATATATTCGAGAAAATCTGACTTTAGGATGTCCAAACATACTGACATTAGCATTAAGGCCTTGTTACTACAGTCCAAACACTCTGATACGTTCACTGGCTGACTGATAGATTTTTTCGCCAGCTGGCTCAACGATGTTACCAAATGGCATTTGAGCAACCAGTTCCCACTGCTTAGGAATTGAAAAAGCTGATGCAATATCATTATTGATTAGTGGATTATAATGCTGAAGATTTGCACCAATATTTAAAGCACTTAATTCTAGCCACATAGCATATTGATGCATTGCTGAGGTTTGCTGCGCCCAAATAGGAAATCTATCAGCATATAGCTCAAACTTATCTTGCAACGATTGTATAACCTCCTTATCTTCGTAAAACATAACTGTACCCACAGCCGCACGAAAACCATCCATTTTTTGTTTACTACCTGAAAAGTCGTTACTGCCAACCGCCTTACGTAAATGGGTTTCGGTGATATCCCATAGCTGCTTATGCTGCTTACCAAACAACACTACCAGACGTGTCGTCTGTGAGTTGAAGGCTGAAGGGGTATTTAGTATTGTGCGCTCAGCAATATCAATAATTGCTTGTGGTTTTACTGGTAAGTTGCCACCTAAAGCATAAATGGACCGACGTTTAGTGAAGGCTTGTTGTAGGTTGGCTGAATTGGATTGCGGCATATTTTTATCCTTTTAAATTTTGTTAAATAGAATGTTATTTATATCGTGTGATTAAGGTTGGTCAAGCTTATTGAATAAACTTACAAAGGAAATCAAACTTTTTAAATTCAGGTCTTATCAGGCACTTCAAGTTTTTGTTTCGATAGTGTCATCATTTTCATACCACCCCATGTAACAAGTGCTACACCGAGTGCAATCAAAGAGGCGCCTAGAATGAGCCCGTCCGGTGGAGATTCACCTTGTAAAAAAACAGCGACAGGGACACCTACAATTGCTCCAACAGATCCTAATAAGCTTAATAAAACCGGGCCACCCGTTTTTTGAAGTAGAAACAATAATTGAAACTGACCGGCGAATATGAAGGCCTGTAAGGTAATTAAACCAAGTGGCAGGAAACCTCCCAGTGGAACAGTCAGTGAGAAGTTCGGTAGGAGGCTTGTTGCGCCAAGTAAGACTACAGCCGCAATAAGCATGCCTGGAGCAAGCGCATTGGGAGACGCTCCTTCCGGCCAACGCAATGTACGATAGAGGTTACCAATAGCGAGCAAAACAGGGCCACAGAGTGCTATCAAAATCCAAAACACACTGGCATCTGGTGCAGAAAATTTACGGGCAGCTAGGACACCTGCACCGGCAAGTGCAGCTGCAACCCCAAGAGCTCGAACAGTCTGAAATCGCTCCATCCCTAATGCTAGTGCCCCAAGATAGGTGAGAAGCGGTGGTAAGGAAATGATTAGGGCTACAAAACCGGCACCGACATGGGGAATAGCGGAAAAGAAAAGTAAGTTAGAGCCTGCAACGCTGACCAAAGCAGAGATAAAGTAATATTCAAAGCTGCGTTTATTGAGGGGTGGAAGTTCATGGAGTAGTAACGCAATAACTAACAAGATTGTGGCAGCACCAGCAATTGACCACAATAAAAAGGCAAGCGGAGACAAACCTATTTCACCCGCATATTTTGCAACGTTGGTAGAGATACCAAGTAACGCACCTCCAACTAGAAGACAAGTTAAAGGAACTAGCCATACACTTTTACAAGCAGAGCCATTTCGCTCTGTAAATTTAGTCATATAATATCCTAACGGCCTAAAATGGCCTTGATATCAGAATATCATTATATATCTTGATGTCAAGATAATAATATTGCTATTATTACTGCTTATGAGGAATTTTCAGTAGAAATAGAAGTTTTAATATCTCCAAAATCATAAATATTCTGATCATACCGAGGAGTAAATCAATGCAAACTGAAGGGTGTACACAAGAAGATGCAGTACAGAAGATTATTAGTCAGTGGCAAAACCAAGGATTTGCTACTGATAGCTTGTTAGCAATGGAGACCATAGGGCGTATAAAGCGGTTAGAAGTAATATTAATGCGAAAGCTATCTGCTAACTATAAGATAAATTATAAAATATCACATTGGGAATTTGATGTGTTGGCGACATTACGACGCACAGGCACCCCATATCTAATGAGCCCAACCGTTTTATTTGATAGCATGATGGTGAGTTCTGGTACGATGACCAATCGCTTACAGCATTTAGAAAAGAAGGAACTTATTGAGCGCATTGATAACCCAGAGGACAAACGAAGCTTATTAGTCAAACTAACCCCAAAAGGTCTTGAATTGATTGATAGAGCCGTCGCATCACACGTGCAATTGGAGAATGACTTGATGAGTGATATGAGTGAGGAAGAGCTACTTATTCTCAATTTATTATTAAAGAAAATTGAGAATAACCTGCCTATTGTTTAGATATAAAAAATATCTTTATGTAGAGATAAATAGTAGGTAATCGAAAACAATTGAACTTATCCTCGAAAAGCTTAATTAATGTGCATTACAAGTAAACCGTAATTCCATACCTTACGGAAGATATCAGTAGCCTACAGCCTAATATACAAGTCCTCACTAAGGTACCGAACTGATTAAATCAGTTCAGCAATTATCAGCTCATTAAATTGATCAAGTGGAATGTACAGTCATCGAAATATTAATGTTATTGTCTACATATTTAACAGCATAGGTCAGAAAGCGCTATGAATACATTGATGATCAGCAGGCTATTATTAATAATAGGTATACGTTGTTAGATTGAGTCATTGTTCTAGATAGTTCTATTAACTTCTTTCGTTAAGTTCTGAATTAAGCACAGTAGTAATTAATTGCCTCAGCCAGTTATGCGCCGCATCACCCTCACGGCGTTGATGCCATAGTAATTTAAAATCGAATGATGCAATTGGAAAAGGCGGTTCGAATATTTGAACCTGTGAGTTGCTATCAGTCACATCAAAGCTACGCCGCGCCGCTGTCAAAATGAGGTCAGTACCAGCCACTAATTGATTGGCAATTCCCCAATGTGGCAAAGTCATTACAACATGACGACTTAACCCTGCGCCACTAAGTGCGCGTTCAATTTCATTATTAGCACCTGATTGCATGGCAACGAGGATATGCGGTCGAGCCAACCAACTATCTTTATCGAGAATACCAGTCTCTGGCAAAGTTTTTTTGTCTGCTAAACAAGCAAAAGACTCAACAAATAAGGTGTGCATAAGAAGCGCTTCTGGCACTTTATCTGGGAATACACCGAAAGCCATGTCAGTTTCACCATCAAACACATCCGCCATCATCGCTTTGCGGCTTCCTTGACTCACCTCAAGCGCAATGCCAGGCGCAAGCACTCTTAATGAGCGCACCAAACTCGGCATAAATACACGTGCGCCATAGTCAGACATAGCCAGACGAAATACTCGCTTCGCACTGAGAGGGTTAAATTCTGGGGTCTCAATCAACGCACCGAGCTGCTCTAGAACATCAGTCAACGGCAGGATTAACTCGCTCGCTCGCGAAGTCAATTCCAATTTTCCTGAACGTCGAACCAATAGAGGGTCATCAAATAGGGTACGTAAATGGGCCAGTGCGTGGCTAACTGCCGGCTGACTTTTATGTAACCGGAGAGCGGCTCGTGATACGTGCTTTTCTACTAATAATGCGTGCAACGTCACGAGCAAATTAAGGTCAATACGTCTTAAGTTATTCATATAACGAATAGTGAAGTAAAAAAACAATAATTTCAATTCAAATTTTTAATATGAAATAATTATTCCAGAAAATTAAATAAATCTGGAGCAAACGTATGAATATATCGCTTACTGGCATCTCTTTTGCCTTTATCGCCTTAGTTGCTGGCGCTTTAGTCCCTCTCCAAGCTGCAAGTAACGCTGAGCTAGGCCGTGCTCTTGGACATCCTCTTTGGGCAACGGTAGTGTCGTTATTGGTGAGTGTACTTATAGCGATACCTGTCATTCTTTCTATGCGTGTCCCTACGCCCATATTGAGTGAAATCAGACAATTACCAATGTGGGTCTGGTTTGGTGGCATAGCTGGCGTCATCTATATTACATCCGCATTAATTCTAGTCCCTCGCTTAGGCGCAACTCGCTTTATTGTTTGCGTGATAGCAGGTCAAATGCTTATTTCATTAATATTAGACCAGTACGGTCTTATGAATTTACCGGTGAAAGAGATAAATGCTGGCCGTTTAGTAGGTGTTACTTTTGTTCTACTAGGCATGATCATGGTGCTGTGGCTCACGCCCTCATCTACCAATTCAAGTAACGTTAAAGCTAGCATAGCTGGCAATTTAAATACCATAGAAAGTACGTCGACAAGTAGTGCTAAGTCTGTTTCTCATTTTGAAAGCTAGTCATATCTATATCAATGCGTAAACAATGAGAATTAATTATTCAAATACTATTTGGTGATCTTGTTAAGCCTGTATTTGAAAAAAGATAACTGGGGTATGCTATTAAGTCCCTAGAACCAAACTTGGGAGATTTTAATCAAGCGGCGTTGCAATAAAACTCATGATAAACCTGTCTAGGTGATTTTATCCCCAAATCCTTTTGAATTATAGTTTGATTGTATTTAAGCTCAATATAGAGCTTGTAAGACTTGACCAAACCTTATCAGGTTATTATTTTAATAAGTAATTTTAGAAAAAATTATTTAACTTAATTTATGTAGAATTAAACAAATGTAATTACCGTACTATAATTTCCGTTTTCTGTACTGACCGCTATTAAAAAAGGAATTCTTATGAAAAATCTTGCGGCTTATCTTTGTTTTGCCTTGGCTTGTATCTCTACTTCTCATGCTGAAACCATCGCTGGTTACAGCTTTGAAAAATACCCTGCTAAAATCTATAACGCTAAACAAGCACCCTTAAAATTAGGTGACTGGAGCTCTTTTCGTACTCGACTGAAAGCAGCTCATAAAGATGGTGAAATTAACTTCGCGGGTAACTATATCGTAACAACCTGGGGCTGTGGTACAAGCTGTGTATCAGGGGCTATGATTGATAAACGTACTGGCAAAGTATACGGTATCCCACTGGGTGAAACTGAGGATAGTGTAACCCCTTATGAAAGTGGCGCAGAATGCTTCGCAGACGGCGCAGAACTTGATGACAACGAGCGTTTGGCTTTCTATCCCAATAGCCGCTTATTTATCAGCCGCAATTGTGAAGGCGAGCAAGTCAACGAAACCATCGGTAAACAACTTATCACCTATTATGTCAACATTTGGGATGAAAAGACTAAGACATTCAAACTAAAAAAGGTTCAGGAATCTAAACTCGTTAAAGTGGACTACAGTCAATTTTAAACTAACTTTTTCCTGTATTTATCTTTTAAAGCCAAGTTTTTAGCCTAAACTGGGCTCATACTACCCTCTACCTTTTTTAGAAGTCTTAGCTTGGGCTATCTTGACCAAAAAATAAACCATCTCGACGTTGTAGTGGCACACTAAATTTAAGCTGTATTTAAGAGAAGATCTGCTGCCCACAAAAAAGCCAGACAACCTAAGCTGTCTGGCTTTAAAATTTGAACGACTTATCTATGATTAGGTTCGCGCCACACAGCATGCTCACATACCTCACAGCACCAACGCTCTTTTGAGCGCATATACGGAATGTCTGCTGGTATCTGTAAAGGGCACACATAGCCGCAGTACTCACAAAGCACATCATCTAAATAAGCAAAACACTCACCGATTGTCTTGAATAGTACTTGAGGGCTAATCTCATACGTCTGACAAAGCGCTTTTACGTGCTTAACGTAGTCGCTTTGATTATCATATGCCCAGTAATCCTCACAGATTTTTAGATCTCGTGCGTTCTGCGTCATATTCGGCTGAAGTTTTACACTCATTACATTCTCCTTAGTAGCCGACATAGTCAGAGTGCGGTAGTAGCTCATAAAGCTCGCTTTGAAGCTGACAACGCATATCCTCAATCAACATAGTCAAGATCCACCTCCAAGCGCTTCTGAACCCACACACGCATCGCCATATCATTAGCAAAACAGTGCTTTACTCCTAAGAAGCGTGCGAGGTTATGACCCGATGAAATATAAAACTCACGCATCAATGCATTAGCAATCTTATTCGCATCCTCACTGATTGCACCGTCAGGTTTAAGTTCAGCAAACAGCTCTTCATAATTGATGATTGTCATTGTGACGTCTCCTTATCAGTCTGTTTATTCCTGATGAGTGCTTCAGCCTCAGAGCTATTCGATGCGCTGGTCAGCTTCTCCTTGCTAGCTAGTAGCAAATTATCCATCGCAGAGCCATCCTGACGGGTAATGTCAGGTACATAGCGGCTATACACCCGAAACAGCATCTCCGTACTACTGTGACCCATCTGCCGAGCAATCCACTCAGGATTCTCACCAGCAGCGAGCCAAAGCGTCGCTGCCGTGTGTCGAGTTTGATAAGCACGCCGGTGTTTGAGGCCGAGTAGGGCAAGGGTGGGTTTCCATACCCGCCTGTTCACATTACGGTACTCCATGGGATTACCTTGTAAGTTGCAAAACACAAACTCAGACTTACCAAAGGTGCGTGCCTTCTGCTCTTGTAGTGCGTCATAGACCAACTGCGACATCGCAATATCACGTTGTGAGCCTAACGTCTTCGTTGGACCCATCTCCCCATTCACTAATGCACCGCGAATACTGATCTCACGCCGATCAAAGTTAATGCAGTCCCACTTCAGCCCATCAATCTCACTGGTACGCATCCCTGTAAAGAAGCGGATGGTGTAGTAGGGCCTATAATCAGCACGGACATGCTTTAATATCAGCCACACCTCACTCAATGTAAAAGGATTTACATCAGGACGCGCTTGCTTGAGGTTCTTAATATTTTTATAAGGCATCTCAAACTCATGGCGATCTGATGCTTCTTCTAGTATCATACGAAGAAGTATCATGATCTGATTGATTCGTGCTACTGACAGACTTGACTGACTATCTTTACCGTAACGAACTTTGGCGAGGGAGCTACGGAAGGTCAGCAAGTCTGGTTTTTTTATCGCATGTACCGCTTTACCACCAAACTCAGGTAATAAGTACTTGCTCAAAATAATCTGCGTCTTTTGCCGATAGCTCGGCCGCCACTCAATCTTCTTCTCCTCATACCAAATATCGACAAACTGCCTAAAGGTAGGGTTGCGACTGATACAAGCTTCCGCTCTATCAACCAGTGCTGTCATCTCTTTTAAACGCGTACTCTTCGGAAAGTAGGTGCCATAGTCAAAGATGCCTAGGGTTATTTCTGCTTCCATTTTTTTCAAAACAGTCGCTAATTTTTTTCTGTTAGCTGGGTTGTCTTCCAAGCTAGTCTTTTCTCGACAACGTATACCTAGGTAGTAGAAGTCGGCAATTAGTTTGCCAAACCGTCCTTGTATAGTAGCCATAATAAACCTCCTTCTATTATTGAAGTGCCATACCGTTAATAGCGCTCATCACCGGCTTACACATATCCTCTTCGATACGCTCCCATACATACAGAATCTTACGACCACCAAAAGGGCGTATATAATGAATATTCTCAATCAAAACAGTGTCCTTAAGTTGGTTACGGATAGTACGTGCATCGTATTTGATACGATCGGCTAATTCTTGAGTAGTGAGATAAGTCTGTGACATAATAGTTCTCCAGTCAGTATTAAATAGTTTTTAATAAACACTTTGTTGTTGCCAACGAGTACTATATTATCAGAAAAGTAGTCATTGGCAAGTACTTTTTACTTACCAATAAGGAATTTATTGTGATTTCATGTAACTTACCTGTTCTTTTGGCAGAAAGAAGGTTGCGTGTGGCAGATTTAGTGAGAATGACAGATATCAGTAAATCGACGCTGCATAGGATCTATAACGATGATACGACTAGAATTGAGTTCGATACTTTGAGCAAGCTATGTAATGTATTAGAAGTAACGCCAGGGGATATTTTGAAATACGTTCCAGATGAACTTGGTGAGGACGACTCTTTAGAAGAGTAAATTAACTGTCGCTATAGGTGATAGGAAATTTCTAGCTAAAGGTTTACTAGAGCCAAAAGATGCTTACGAGGCTTAATAAATTTTTTATTGTTAGGTTGTAGTCATCGCTTTTTAAGTGAAGACCAGTAATAAATACTATAAATTTGAAACGTATTTCCAAAAACTAAGCATCTGAGAAACACGTTTTTTGCTGAATTGAGGTTGGGTTCAAAAATTAGCATAGGGCCAAATTTACTAGGTTAGGTGTCATGATGATTTTTGAACCAAAAATAGCTAGGTTGTGGTCAGATACGCATATGCAGTTTTAGGGCAGGGCACGGTTTGGGCACCAAATGGGCACCGCTCCGAAAATGGGCTCTTTGATTGAGTAGCTAGACTTAACTGAATTAGAAAAGATATTTCGGAATCTCTTCTACAGGCCTTAAAAATCGGACAAAAAAAAGCCTCACTGTTAAGTGAGGCTTTTTAAGTATTTGGAGCGGGAAAAGAGATTCGAACTCTCGACCCCAACCTTGGCAAGGTTATGCTCTACCACTGAGCTATTCCCGCTAATTATCAATTAACTATCGTCAGTTGATGAAGGCGTATTATACGCAGTTTTTTGAACGTGTCAACAGTTAGTATGAAAAAAAGTAAAAGATAGTAAATTGGCATATTATCCTAGCCTTCATCTGTGATATAACAGATTGTTGTAATCTATATTCCAAAAGCTTTGCTTTCTATAAATAGGCTGGAATACAGTTTTATAATGACTTTAACCATATTAATCATTTTCATGAGTTATAAAGATAACACTTAAGGATAAGTACTATGAGTCAACAATATACCATCGCTGATTATTTGTTTGATCGTGTCGCAGAAGCAGGCGCGTCAGAGATATTTGGCGTACCTGGTGATTTCAACTTAACTTTTTTAGACAATATTATCGCCTCTGATAAGCTGCGCTGGGTGGGTAACACCAATGAGTTAAATGCAGGTTACGCAGCTGACGGCTATGCACGTGAGCGTGGCTTTGCGGCGATGGTGACGACCTTTGGGGTGGGAGAATTGTCAGCGATTAACGCGACCGCAGGCTCTTTTGCTGAGTATGCACCAGTGCTACATATCGTGGGCGCGCCAAGTACGGCTCTACAAGATTCAAAGCGCCGCATCCATCACTCACTTGGTGATGGCGTGTTCAATCATTTTATTAAAATGGTAGAGCCGGTCACGGTAGCACGAGCGCAGCTTACCCCTGAAAATGCTGCCTCAGAAATCGACCGTGTGATTCGTTTAATTCTTAAAAAACATCGCCCAGGCTATCTGTTACTATCGCCTGACGTTGCTCGTCAACCTATTTATCCACCGACTACAAAGCTTGTTGATAGCCAAGAAGACATCACCAGTCAAGCAGCATTGGCAGACTTTAAGCAAGCGCTCATAGAGTTTCTGCCAAACAAAACCACAACGTTGATGGCAGATTTGATGGTGCATCGTTTAGGGCTGCAAAATCAGCTTAAGGCATTGATTGCCGATACAGATATTCCTTATACGACGTTGTCATGGGGCAAAACCTTACTTGACGAAAATAGTGAGCGCTGGGCAGGGACTTATGCTGGCGTGGCATCACGTCCCGTGGTCAAGGATGCAGTCGAAAACTGTGAGTGCTTAATAAAAATCGGTGTGCAATATACCGATACTACGACGGCAGGTTTTAGCCAAGATATTGATGAAAGTACAGTGGTTGATTTGCATTATGAGCGCGCGAGCATTGCTGGCAAAAACTTTGCGCCCATTGCCCTAAAAGACGCCCTAAAAACGCTACATGAAGTCTTGACCTCAGATATTAATATTGTGCCAAAGCAGTTCTGTAAAGAAGTCAAGCCGCATGAGCAGCAGGGTAAGGACGATGAGGCTATTCTTCAAGATGATCTATGGCATATCATTGCCGATCATCTAGACCATAATAATTTGGTGTTTGCAGAACAGGGAACGGCGTATTTTGGCATCAGTGATGTGCGTTTACCAGAAGGCGTGACTTGTTATGGACAACCAATGTGGGGCTCGATTGGCTATACGTTGCCGGCAAGTTTGGGTGCGGCTATTGCATCGCCAAACAAGCGCAGTGTCTTATTGATTGGTGATGGCTCAGCTTTGTTGACCATTCAAGAAATCGCGGTGATGATTCAAGAGCATATCAATCCAGTGATTGTACTGATTAATAATGATGGCTATACCGTGGAGCGGGCGATTCATGGTGAAAACCAGCGCTATAATGATATTCCTAAGTGTAACTGGCAGATGATGCCAAAAGCTTTTGGTGCTACCGATGATAATAGTCTGCTGCTAAAAGCAGAAACAGCAGGCGAGTTAAAAGCGGCTCTTACGAAAGCAGCGGCTGTAAAAGACAAGTTGGTTATGTTGGAGGTCATTGCAGATAAGCATGATATCCCGCCACTACTCGCCGATATCAGTGCCGCACTGAAGCCAAAAAACGATTGAGTGAGTAATAAAAAACTCGCTTCATAAAAATGAATAGCCCCATTTAGCACCATTGCTAGATGGGGTTTTTTGCACTTTTTTATCATATAGATTAATTAATCAGCGATGGCTCTTATGTCGGTTTGCAGACTTTAGTATCATGGTGGATTGGGCTATTTCCAGCCCTTATCATTCCATAGGAGATGACCCCGTCGTGATTTGGTTAAAAATGCTTATTGGTGCTCTAATGGTATTGGCGATTCAATTATTCGCGCAAACCAGATTTTTTTATTTGGCAGCACTCGCGCCACTGTTCCCCACATTTACGTTAATCAGTCACTTTATTGTTGGTACTGAGCGTAGCCCCGCTGATTTAAAAGTCGCATTAATATTTAGTATGTTCGGTGTCATACCGCACCTTATTTATACCTTTGTGGTGTTTTTCAGCATCGGTTACGTCAGCTTATATAAGGCATTACTGTTCGGCGTTGTCGCTTGGACAATAGCCGCAGCGATTTTGGTCCTTACATGGCAGTACATTCAGGCTTAGTTGTGGTTAGAAAAAAACGTAAACTCTGTCAAAGGGCAATATATCAAAGGTATATATAAAATTCGGTACATATTTCTACAGATAATTTTTATAGATTCGGTCGTAGATGTTATGCTTAAGAGCGATTTTATGGTGTGACCTGTAGCAAACTAAAATTAGAATTATCGCGATAACTCCATTCATTACAATTTATAAAAATAGGGCTTAAAAAAAGATGGATACCTTAAATATCATCTATCTCGTAGGGGCATTGTTAATTTTCGCCAGTATTATGGCAAGTACGTTATCGGCGCGCTTGGGCGTTCCTTTATTGTTGTTGTTTTTGATCGTAGGAATGTTGGCTGGCGAAGATGGTATTTTAGGTATCGAGTTCGCCCAATACGGGCTTGCTAATTTCGTTGGGCAGGCAGCTCTTGCTTGTATCTTGTTAGATGGTGGGCTACGCACATCTTTTAAGTCATTTCGAGTGGGTCTCAAGCCTGCTATTACCTTAGCCACTTGGGGCGTACTTGCGACGGTAATGATACTGGGTATATTCGTCACTTGGCTACTCGATGTTGATTGGCGGCTTGGTTTGTTGATGGCGGCCATTGTTGGTTCAACCGATGCAGCAGCGGTGTTTTCGCTATTGCGTAATGGCGGCGTCAAACTTAACGATCGTGTACAGGCTACATTGGAGCTAGAATCGGGCGCGAACGATCCTTTGGCTATTTTGCTGGTGACAGGATTAATCGCTTTAAATGTTGATCCCGCTGGACAGACAATACTAGGCTTTTTAGGGCTGTTATTACAGCAACTTGGCTTTGGTTTGGGCATGGGCTTACTGTTTGGTTATTTATTGGCAAGGCTATTACCAAAAATACACTTGGCAGAGGGTATGTATGCCATTTTGATCATGTCTGCGGGCTTGGCAGTTTTTGCCGCGACTAATCTGATTGGCGGCAGTGGATTTCTGGCAATTTATCTCACTGGTGTGCTAATTGGCAACCATAAAGTGCGCTCAACTGAGCATGTGATGCGGGTGATGGATAGCTTTGCGTGGTTGTCACAAGCGGTATTGTTTGTGGTACTAGGGTTATTGGTGACGCCATCGCATGTGATCGATGTTTGGTATTACTCCGTCGCGATTGCTGCTTTTATGATCTTTATTGCCCGTCCTATTGCGGTCTATACCAGTGTGAAACCTTTTAAATTTAAAGACAGAGAAATCGGCTTTATTTCTTGGGTAGGTCTGCGCGGCGCGGTTCCTATTACGCTTGCCATATTACCGGTGATGGCGGGAATAGATGGCGCTTTTATGTTGTTTGATATTGCTTTTGGCGTGGTGGTTTTGTCTTTGATTTTACAAGGCACGACCATTCCTTTTATGGCAAATTTATTCAAAGTGCGTATTCCTAGTAACAAAGACCCAGAAGAAGAGCATGAGGTTTGGGTATCTGACAAAGCAAGCATTACTTTATATGAGTTTGAAGTAAAGTCAGGGGCATTTGCGATTGATCGTCATCCAATGGCCATCTCTAAGCGCATAAGCCCTGATGAAATCAGTGTCTTTGCCTTGGTACGCAGGCAGCATATTATCATTGTTGATGAAAACACCAAGCTCAAATGCGGTGATAGGGTGTGGTATGCGATGACAGGGAACCACGCCACCCAAATTGCTAAGATTTTCAATGATACGACCCTTGACCATAAAGCCATGGATGATTTTTATGGCGATTGGCTGCTATCTCCAAGCGTGAAGCTTGGAGATTTGCCGTTTTTTACCGGTATTATGGCGTCTGAGTCGCTTGTCGATAAACTCAAATCCAAATCTGAGGACAGCGCCAAAAGTATGTGGGATCAAACGGTCGCTGAATATATTAATGACAGCTTAGAGATAAAGCCAGTATCGGGTGATACGGTCGACATCAATGACGAATGGTCGTTGGTCATAAAAGAAGTGGATGACAAAGGAAAGCTTAGAACGATTGGTTTAAAGCATCTAGAGTGATTAACAGCAGGGTAGCTATTTGCCGTTATTATTCACAAAAGACGCGTCATTTGACTTAAGAACTCGGCGACTTGTTTGTGTAAGTTTTCTCGATAAGCCCAATGATGCTTGACCTCGTAACTGGCCTCATTGGGCAGTAATATTTTCATCAGCCCCATTTCTTCATAACGCTTGGCTAAATCATTAGGCAAGTAACCAACATGATGACCCGCCAGAATGAGCTGCGCGGTTGCCTCCATATGATAGGTAGTGGCACTCAAGGTTTTTGGGCGGACATGATTGATACTCAAATCGGTAATATAGCCTCGTTTTATCCATGGATAGTTTTGTTCCAAATCCTCAAAAGTTAACCCTTCTGATTCATAAAACAATCGATGCTCGCGTCCACAGCAGACCACCTGCTTTTCAATAAAGGCTGGCTGAAAAGTTAGTAGTGGTGGAAAACTGCCAAAATATCCCACACCAATATCACTCTCGTTGCTTAGCAGCTTCTCTAGCATGCTTTCAGGGCTTTGCACATCGATAGAAAAGTGAATAAGGGGATTGTCACGATAGCTAGCAGCCAAGCATTGGCGCAAGGCATCATAAAAAAACGTCGGCATCTGGTCAATGAGACACAGTCGGATATGACCGCCACGCACCGAATCCAATTGGCGAATATAGTGCAGTTGATGCTGAAAACTGGCAACCGCTTCAGTAAAACTCAAACAGGCTTCATAAACCGCTGCGCCATCTTCTGTCAGCTTAAAACCCGCGCGTCCGCGATGACAAAGCGTCATGCCTAAGCGATCCTCTAAATGGGTCAAATGACCACTAATGACAGAGGTCGTCACATTTAAGCGAGACTGTGCGGCTGTCACGCCCTGACACTCTACAATCGCCATGAAACTACGCAAGGTTTTGATGTCTATTTTTATCAATTCATCTAGCATCGGTCATTATTCCTCAGTAGCTGTGATGTCCATCAAAATGCATCTTCTATTTATCACTTTTCTAACATCAAATTTATACCAAACTTCTGATAATAACGGTTAAATCTAAATTACTACGAAAAACCAGAAGTTTGCTTCTAAATTTTACCATGGTCTGACTTCAAATATTTAGGTATTGTCAAAGCATATAAAAAATTGCCTATTTTAAACAAACTGAAACAAGGATGTGATTTATGAAATTCAATCAACCATTAAGCGGCAACGATATGCCAAGATTTGGCGGCTTTGCTTCTATGATGCGCTTGCCGACTCAGGCTGATGCAGCAGGGTTAGATGTGGCGTTTGTGGGTGTGCCTTTAGATATCGGTGCGTCAAACCGTAGCGGTGCGAGATTGGGCCCACGAATCATTCGTGATGAATCACGAATGATTCGTCCTTATAATGTCGCCACTCGTGCAGCGCCTTTTGAATCTTTACAAGTTGCTGATATCGGCGACGTGCCTATCAATACTTTCAACTTGCTAAAAAGCATTGATATCATCGAAAAATTCTATACTGATAAAATCGTGAATCATAGTGCTATTCCATTGACTTTGGGCGGCGATCATACCATTGCCTTGCCTATCTTACGTGCGCTTGCCAAAAAACACGGCCCTGTCGGCATGGTGCATATCGATGCGCATGCAGATATCAACGATGAGATGTTTGGCGAAAAAATTGCTCATGGTACACCGTTCCGCCGCGCTGTCGAAGAGAACTTAATCGATGGCAACCGCGTGGTACAGATTGGCTTACGTGGTACAGGTTATAGCGCCGAAGAGTTTGATTGGTCAACCCAGCAAGGATTTCGTGTGGTGCCTGCTGAGGAATGCTGGTACAAGTCGCTGACACCATTGATGGCAGAAGTACGCGAAAAGCTCGGTGATGGCCCCGTCTATTTAAGTTTCGATATCGATGGAATTGATCCTGCTTTTGCACCGGGTACGGGCACTGCTGAAATCGGTGGCTTGACCTCAACGCAAGCGATTGAAATCATTCGCGGTATGCGCGGACTTGATGTGGTCGGTGGCGATTTAGTAGAAGTGTCTCCTCCTTACGACCCCTTTGGTAACACCTCTGTATTGGCGGCAAACTTACTGTTTGAGATGCTATGTATCTTACCGGGTGTGCGCTATGACGATAAGGTAAAGGCGGTGTATTAAGAATGATTTATAATCGCAAACTGCTTTTATCAAGCTGCTTTTTATAAGGGATTAAAGGGCAGCTTGGGTTTAACACTGAACAACTTATTTAAACGCGATTGAACTTTTTAGGATGATTAACTCATGACGCAAACGCTTCAAACATCTTCTTCAGCACCCGCCACGCCGTCTCTGACATGTGGTGAGTTGCTCGTACAGTGGCTAGAGTATTATGGGGTAGAGACCGTATTTGGTATTCCGGGTGTGCATACGGTCGAGCTATATCGTGGTCTGCCAAACACCAAAATTCGCCACGTGACACCGCGTCACGAGCAAGGTGCGGGGTTTATGGCTGATGGCTATTACCGCGCGTCTGGTAAAGTGGGGGTTTGCTTTATTATTACAGGTCCCGGTATGACGAACATCATGACGGCCATGGCGCAGGCGTTGGCAGACTCCATCCCGATGCTAGTGATTTCTAGTGTTAATAAAGTGGCAGATACGGGCAGCGGTGAAGGGCACTTGCATGAATTGCACGATCAGCAAGGCATGGTCAGTAAGGTTGCACTCACGAGCAAAACTATTTGGCAGCCTGAATCGTTACCCAAGGTCATCGCTGAAGCGTTTGCATTATTTAATGGCGCACGTCCGGGGCCAGTGCATATCCAGTTACCCATTGATGTGATTACCGCCGATGCCAGCCATGTCGCAAAGCCTTCTGATTATTTAAATAACTTTGTAAAAAATTCAACTGATGCACATGGTTTAACGTTACCTCAAGTAATGAGACCGCTGCCCAATCCTGCGCAATTAGATTTGATCGTTGAATCTCTAAAAGCGGCAAAAAATCCAGTGATACTTTATGGTGGTGGCTGCGTCGATGTCGATCATGACGCGCAGACTCTAGCAGAGCTTATCGATGCACCGACGTTTTTGACCATCAATGCCAAAGGTTTGCTGCCACCTAGCCACCCATTAAGTTTGGGTAGCAATCAGTCATTAGAGGCAGGTCGCGCCGTTATTACTGAGGCTGATTGGGTATTGGCGATTGGTACTGAGCTGGGTGAAACTGATTATGATGTGTTCTTTAACGGCCAGTTCAAAATCAACGGTATGCTGATTCGCATTGACTGTGATGCTCAGCAATTACAGCGTCCTTTTAGAGCCGATATCGCAGTATTGTCCGATGCGCAAATGGCGGTAAGTGGTCTATGTAGTCGTTTAAAGGGTCAGGTGTTAAATAATCAAGCGGTATCACGAGTAAATGAGGCAAAACAAGTGCTATTAGCAGGAATGACACCAGACTTTGCTGGGCAAAATGCGCTACTTCAATTGATTCGAGATGAAGTAAAAGACGTCATCTTCGTTGGTGATTCAACGCAGCCTGTCTATAGCGGCAATCTTGGTTTTGAGGCATTGGCGACGCGTCGATGGTTTAATTCATCGACTGGATTTGGCACGTTAGGTTATGGTTTGCCTGCTGCCATTGGCGCCATGATTGGTTCCAACAGTCCAGTGGTCAGCTTGATTGGCGACGGCGGTATTCAGTTTACGATTGCAGAACTTATCTGCGCCGCCGAGCTTGAGCTGCCATTGATTGTGCTGCTGTGGAACAACCAAGGCTATGGCGAGATTCGTCGTTATATGGAAGAGGGTGGATTGCCACTAATCGGGGTTAATATTAAGACGCCGAACTTTGAGCCGCTGGCAGCAGGATTTGGTGCAGGTTATCGTAGAATCACAGCCAAACAGCAATTGCTCGATGCTTTAAAAGAAGATATCAAGGGTAAGCAACCCATCATTTATGAAGTTGATGAAGCTGATGATTTTTTGATTGAAATGGGTAAAACGTTTACCTGCTTTAGCTAATGTTAATACGTCAAATATAATAAAGGCTGGTCGCTCAAGGAAGAACGTCTATGATGCCACATGCTAACCGCTCGTCTGGTCGCTTGAGCACCTCGCTGGCAAGCTTATTAACGGATTTATCCGCGATTGTTGGCGCGACCAATGTATTGACCAAACCCAGCCAGCAGCAGTCGTATACACAAGGGGCGATTGCTTCTATCACGGATGCTGTCGCGGCAGTTGTGATACCAGACTCTCTTGTGGCACTATGGCGCGTCATTAATCTCTGTGCGGCGGCTGATGTGATTGTTATTGCACAGGCTGCTAACACAGGGTTGACCGGAGGCTCGACACCGTACGGAGAGTACGATCGACCAGTCGTTGTGATCTCTACGCAACGATTGGGCGGTGTTCATCTGCTCAATGATGCAGCAGAGCTGGTTGCTTTGCCAGCGGCTAGCCTCCAGCAGTTGGAGTCTCAGCTTGCGCCATTAGGGCGTGAGCCGCATTCAGTGCTGGGCTCTAGTTGTGTTGGTGCTTCGGTGATTGGCGGTATTTGCAACAGCTCTGGCGGTATGTTGGTGCAGCGTGGTCTGGCGTATACCGAGATGTCACTATTTGCCAAACGTAATGCCATGGGTGAGTTTGAATTAATCAATCACTTAGGCATTGATTTAGGTGCAGATCCAGAAGAGGTGCTTAGAAACTTACAAACTGGCACGTTCAATAAAAATCCAGAGAGTGCCAACAGGAAGTCCTGTACCAACCACCATTATCAACACAAGGTGCGCGATTGCGAGGCAGACACACCTGCTAGATTTAATAATGACCCTAACGGATTATATGAAGCCTCTGGTTCAGCAGGCAAAGTCATCGTCTTCGCAGTTCGAGTCGCGACATTTGCCAAACCGACTCAAGAGCAAACGTTTTATATCTCGACCAATGACGCCGATACTTTGACCACACTCAGGCAACAGTGGTTAAAAAGCGAGCTAAACCTGCCTATTTTGGCAGAATATATGCATCAAGATTACAACGATATTACCATGCGCTATGGTCGCGATACTTGTTTGAGTATGCGAAAACTACCAGCCAGTAAAATAGGAGCGTTGTATCGGTTACAAGCCAAGATTGGCTATTATTTGGATAAATGGCGACTGCCTCAGACTTTACCAGATCGGATGCTACAAATGACTGGTATTTTCATGCCGCCGTCATTACCCAATTCTTTGGCTGAGCAGGCGTGTTCCTATCGTTATCATTTAATCATTAAAGTCGCGGATGGCAATAATACGTACGATGATAATAGCGATGATAACGGCAGTCATGGTCATATTGCCACCGCCCAAGTATTTCTACAGTCTCATATGCAGCAGCATCAAGGCGTCGTACATCTTTGTACAGCAGCAGAATCCCAAGCATTATTGGTGTTTCGTAGTGCGGCAACTGCTGCCATGTTTCGTTATCACAACCTTAACCACACAAGGTTTGGCGAGCTGTTATCTACCGACATTGCCTTACCAAGGAATGCCGTAGATTGGGATGAAGTGCTACCTATTAACTTACAAAAGCAGGTCAGTAAAACCTTTTATTTAGGACATTTTTTCTGTCACGTCATGCACCAAGACTATCTGTTATACCCTGAAGTGGATGCAAAAAAATTCAAGGATGAGCTATTGGCGTTTTATGATCGACGTCGTATAGAGTACCCTGCTGAACACAACGTGGGTCATGTCTATACCGCAAAACCTGCACTACATACTTTTTATAAAAAACTAGATCCGACCAATTCGCTAAATCCAGGCATTGGTCAGACAGCAAAATGGAAAAATTGGCGATCGTCGCCCATCAAGGAGGAATTAAATGACGAATTATCTCGATAAGTCGCAGCAACCGATATTAGGAAACGATATTGTCGATTCAGAAACGCCGCAAGGAGAGCAGTGGCGTGCGTCAATGTGGAAGTTTTTATTGTTTTCAGCATTAGGCATTGCACTATTTATTATTCCGTTTCAATGGGACGGAAAGGTTACGATTTTATTGGGTGTGTTAACGGACGCTTTGCAAGCTTTGCTGGGCGGTTCTGTCGTTTATGTGGCAATGGCAATCGTGACGACTTCCTTTCTTGGGGCGTTGGCTGTGAAGGTATTAAAACCCAACCTGCATGAAGACTCTATGGTCAAAAAACTCTTCGATGTTGATTGGTTTTGGCTCACTGCCCGATTATTAGGGATGGTGTTTGTTTGGATGATTTATCTGCAAGTCGGCCCTGAGTTTATTATTAATCGTAATACAGGCGGCGTTATTTTCGAAGATTTGATACCGATTTTGATTCCTTTGTTTTTCTTCGCCATTTTATCGTTGCCGTTTTATCGTTGCCGTTTTTGACAGATTTTGGTTTGATGGAGTTTTTGGGCACACTGGCGAGCAAAATATTTGTCAAGCTGTTTAAGTTGCCAGGACGCTCAGCGGTAGATGCGATGTCCTCTTGGTTTGGCGCGGCTTCTATCGGTTTACTGGTGACTATGCAGGAGTATGATAAAAGCTACTATAGCCAGCGTGAAGCGGCGATTATCGCGACGACTTTTTCGGTGACTTCCATCGCTTTTACTTACGTCGTCGCCAAAACCATCGGCGTGGACGATAACTTTGTTTATTTTTATCTGACCATTGCTTTGACGGGCTTTATCGCTGCGATTATTATGCCGCGTATACCGCCACTCTCCTTAAAGCCTGATACCTATCATTCTGGCAAAAGTATGCTCGATGAAGGGATTCCTGCTCAGTACACAACTTACCAGTGGGCAGTCAATCGTGCTGTGACGCGCGCGCACTCAATGCCAAGTCTGGGTCAAGTATTCAAACGTAGTGTAAAGAATTTATTCGATATCTATTTTGGGCTAATCCCCGTGATTTTCGCAATTGGTACGATTGGTCTGGGCTTAGCCGAATATACGCCTGTGTTTAAATGGTTGTCTGCACCGTTGGTACCGCTGCTTGATTTGTTACAGATTCCAGAGGCAGCAGAGGCGGCTCCAGCGATGATTATGGGCTTTGCGGATATGTATTTGCCAGCCTTGGTCGGCAAAAGTATTGAGAGTGAGATGACAAGATTCATCGTTGGTGCATGTTCTATTACTCAGATTATTTATATGTCTGAAGTGGGCGCGCTGATTTTGAAATCAAACATCAAGCTTAACGTGTTAGAGCTGTTTATGATTTTTATTCTTCGTACTCTGATCAGTTTGGTGGTGATTACTTCAGTGGCGCATCTACTTTATTAGCCATGTAGCCAATATTAACCCAGCCTCTAGCATAACGAGATAATGTGCTAAATAATCGGTTTATCTAACTAAAGAATAAACTGATTATTTAGCGAATGATTTATAGAAACACTTATAAATGCAATTAAAGACAATAGGTATAACAACAATTATATCAAACCATATAAGGTGATTGACCATCATGGAAATGACGAATGCTAACAGTTTAACGAGAGAAAGCGCCATCCAAACGGTTCACGATGAAGTGATGTTAAATGCAGCTTATATAGATGGCAAATGGATGACTATTGAAGCGCCTGCTACCGATACTGCTGACGCTGATAGCTATGATTCGAATCATGATTCAAGTTATGATTCGAATTCGGGAACAATCATCGCTACCACTCGATTGTGTACCAATACACAGGTAGAAATGGCAGTCAATGCGGCTTCTGCGGCGTATCCATCTTGGTCGCAAACCACCGTAAGCACGCGTGCATCGTATCTCAATGCCATTGCCGAGACAATGGAGCAGCAGTTTGACAAATTGGTGGGATTGTCTGTGTTAAATAATGGTAAGCCCATTGAAGAGGCGAAAATAGACGTGAGCGATGCCATTGCCTGCTATCGCTATTATGCCAATCTCATCACAGAACAAGCGATTTGGTCGGAGGTATCCATCAGCGAGTCAGGCATACGTTTGCTAAAAACGTATGCACCTGTTGGTATTTGCGCCCTCATTGTCCCATGGAATTTTCCAATGGTTACCACTGCTTGGAAGTTAGCCCCTGCATTGGCTGCAGGCTGTACGTTGCTATTAAAGCCCTCCGAGGTGACATTATTGCCAGAGTTGATGCTGGGCAATATATTGTCTTATATTAAACTACCAAAAGGAGTCGTTAATATTTTACCGGGTGCAGCTGAAGTGGGCGCTGCCATGACCTGCCATCCATTAATCGACAAAATTTCTTTTACTGGTAGCAACGCCGTTGGTGAAAAGGTAATGAGCCAAGCGGCAAAAGGTATCAAGGATATCAGCCTAGAGCTGGGCGGTAAGTCAGCCATCGTCGTATGTGCAGATGCTGATATCGACCACGCTTGTGATTTAATCATCGGTGGCATATTTACCAATGCCGGTCAGATCTGTTCAGCCACCTCAAGACTGCTTGTTCATGAAAGCATTGCTCAGTCGTTGTTCGACACATTAAAAGTTAAGACAGAAAGTTTGCAAATTGGTGATGGCTTTGACACTGATACGCAAATGGGTCCACTGGTTAGTGAGCAGCAACTAAATCAAGTAAAAAAATATTTCGACATTGCTGCTGCCGAAAACCTGACTTGTCTCACAGGTGGTGAGGTCTTAAATCGACAAGGGTATTTTGCGATGCCGACGATTTATACCAATGTTCCAGTGACCAGTCAGTTATGGACAGAAGAGGTTTTTGGGCCAGTACTAGTGAGTCAAACGTTCACCGACCATGCCGAGGCGATTGCTTTAGCCAATGATAGCCAGTTTGCTTTGGCCGCGAGCATTGTCAGCGATGATGAAACGGCGGCCGTAGAGATGGCGCTACAGATTCAAGCAGGTCATATCTGGATCAATGAGCAACAAATTATACTGCCAGAGTCAGGGTGGGGCGGCTTTAAGCAGAGCGGTATCGGTCGAGAGCTGGGTGTAGATGGCTTGTCTGCGTATCAAAAAAGCAAGCATGTGTTATTGAGTCATTAAACGTTGGGCGCTTTCATATCTTATTTAGCCATTGATATTGCTACCAATGGCTAAATAAGATATTTGCTTTGTAAATTAACTTTGCTGGACTAAGAATGCCATTCGATATAAAATTGAGCAATCATTCAAATTTTATCGCTGTGCTTGTTTTTATATGAGATTACGGCTTTTGAGATGGAAAAACTATGTCACGTACCGCACTTTATAACCGTCAGGATGCCTTAGAACGCGCGTTACAGCTTTTTTGGCAAAAAGGCTTTCATGCTACTTCGTTAAAAGACATAGAAGAGGCGCTCGATATGCGTCCAGGAAGCATTTATGCTGCGTTTGGCAGTAAAGATGGATTATTTCAAGAAGCGTTAGACTACTATGCTCGCCTAGGTTTGAGTGAGCTTGAGCGGGTAATGGGCGCTTATCAATCGCCGCTGTTGGGGTTAGCCGCTTTCGTGCGTCAGCTGGGCGGTATTCGTGATAAAGGGCTGCCGAGTCAGGCTTGCATGCTGGTCAAAAGTTTACTGGAGCTTGGTGCTCGTGAGCAGACAGCGCTACAAAAAGTTGAAATGCTGCTGGCAGGTATGGAACTGCGTTTTATAAATTACTTTACCGAAGCACAGCGGCTGGGTGAGCTTGATACTGAGCTTGACGCGACTAGGCTTGGACGACGACTACAGGCGGAAATCATGGGGCTGCGTGCTTTTGCGCAGCGTGATGTCGAGAGCTCAGCGGTGCAAGCGTTGGCTGAAGATATGGCGCTCTCTATAGAAGCGCTGCGTATTGATGAGCCTGTTGGCGAGTAGTGCATGTTGACTATTTGCAAATAAGCACTGCTAAAGGGTTATTGCCGATTAAGTAAGGCTGATTGCTAAGATATTTTTGGTATGAAAAAAAGGGTTTTAGCGTTACTGTATAGTCTCGGGCTATACAGTAACGCTAAAACCCTTAGTCTTGAAAACTCAACCATCAACAGATAATTTAGTCTGGCATATCAGCCAACTGCTGCAATATGCTTTTATAATTTTCAACACCTTGAGCACCGCTAATTAAATGACGCTCATTGAAAACCATAGATGGCACACTTTGAATGCCTTGTTGCTGCCAATGCTGCTTTTCTTTTTCTACCGCTGCCGCAAATCGCTGATCTTTTAAGACCGCTAGTGCTTCGCTACGATCCAGTCCAACATCGGCCGCAACATCTGCAAGTACAGCACTGTCAGCCACATTTTTATTATCGACGAAATGTGCGACGAACAATGCTTGTTTTAGCTCGTGCATACGCCCTTGTTGATCGGCCCAATGCAGCAACTGATGCGCATTAAAAGTATTGTAAGTACGAAAGTCATCGGTAAACTGAAAATTAAATCTAGCTTCAGCACCTACTTCTGTCATTCTAGCTCGGTTCTCTTGAATGTCCTCAGCAGTCGTACCGTACTTCTCCATGATATGCTCACGATAGTTTCGTCCTTCGTGCGGTGTATTAGGATTTAACTCAAATGGATGCCAGTGAATCTCGTGTGGAGTGTTGGTTTGTTTTAATGCCTCGGCTAGTTGACTATAGCCGATAGCGCACCAAGGGCAGACCACGTCTGACACGATATCTATTCGTAATGGCTTTTTTAAATTACTCATAGTGGCTCCTTATGTGGTTCTTATATAATTAGACAGCTTTATGCCATTCAAACTTTTGGAAAGGCTTGTCGATTGGCGTGTTGGCCAAATGGTTGGTGTAGTTACTCATCACTTTTTGAGCCGCTGCAAGAACCACTTCTAAAATCTGACGTTTAGTAAAGCCTGCATCTAAGAATGCTTGCACTGCGTCATCATTTACATTACCACGATCACGAACGACCGATAGCGTAAAGTCGCGTAATGCTTCTAGTTTTTCAGTTGGTAGAGGTGTCTCATTACGTAATGCATCAGTGATTGCGTCATCCACCTTCATGCTTTTTGCGATGCCAGTATGAGCGGGTACACAGTAATGGCACTCATGCTCTACGTTGATGGTTTGCCATACGACCGTGACTTCCTCATCATCGAAACTGCTGTCTAAAAACAGTTGATGTAGCTGTTGGTAGCCTTCGAGCAAGCCAGGCGCTTCAGCCATGACGGCATGTAGATTAGGTACCATGCCAAACGCTTTGATAGACACGTCAAGTAAGTCTTTGCTTGCTGCTGGGGCTGTGTCTTTGTCGTGTAGGGTAAATTCAGTCATGTGAAAGTCCTTAGGATAATTATTAGTGAATTGTTGTAAAAGTAAGTGTGTAGAAGCGACTTGAGAACCTATTATATAGTTGAGTGAGTACTCAATTTAATAAGTGAGATTTTTGTGAGTCGCTTAACAACTGCAGCCACTATAGTCTATTTTGAGTAATCGTTCAAATTATACTTGAGTGAATACTCAAGTTGTTTGTAAATTTCGTTTACATTCAAAGCTAGGCGGCATCACGACAGTTATTTGTTTTTCTTAACCAAGTCATTGCTAAATGGCATGGTTAACAATCCCCATAGCGAGGCATTTTGTTTGGCTGCTGGGTATTCTTTTAGTCCAATATCTAGCTCATTATCAGACTGCTTTGCTTCACCCTTATAACTACCAAAAATCCAATCCCACCAGATGACACTAAAACCATAATTTGAGTTGGTCTCACTAACGCGTTGGCTATGGTGAATACGATGCAAGATCTGGGTCATCAATATTAAGCGCAGCGGTTTTTCAAGCGCAGGTGGCAGGCGAATATTGGCATGGTTAAATATCGCTAAGCCATTTAACGCAATCTCAAATATCAATACGGCGATGGCAGGAACACCCAATAAGCTGACGGCAACGAGCTTCACTAGAATGCTTAAAACGATTTCAATGGGATGAAATCTAAGTCCTGTACTGGCATCGACATGTGCATCAGCGTGATGGACTTTATGCAAGCGCCATAGCATAGGCACGCGGTGAAATAATCGATGCTGCCAGTAAATGATGATGTCGAGCAATATCAAGCTTAGTATGACGACGACGATGCTTGGCAAATTGATGATATTAAATAGACCAATCCCATGCTGCTGATTATACAGCGCCGCAGCCGTTAGACCGACAGGCACCGCTAGACGAGCAATAACTGACGAGATAAAAACCAAGCCAAAGTTAGCGAACCAGCGTTTGCTGCTTTTGATCGGTGCTTGACGTGCAGGCATGCGCCATTCTATCAGCATCATAATCACTAAAATGCTTAAAAAGACCCCAAGCCGCCACCATACTTCGTTAGTCATTAGCTGCCTCTTAACTTATTCTATTTATATACTGTTTTTATCTATTTCTAGCTGTTTAAGGGTATGGTAGCCGCCATGGATACGGGTAAAAATCGTAATCGCGCAAGCAGTGGCAAAGATGCCAGCGAGTAATACAAAGTGCTGTGGCCACAGGCAAAAAGCGACAAACAGTGCGATGGTTTCGGTGCCTTCCGTCAAACCATTTAAATAATAAAAACTCTTATATTTAAACTGTGGTTTATCCAGTGTAAACTTTTCCGCAGCAATGGCAAACGCTAAGAAGCTAGAGCCTGTGCCAATAAAGGTGGCGAGTAATAAAGCGCCAGCAATGGCATTCTGTTCAGGGTTTGCCAATATAAATCCCAGCGGGATGGCGGCATAAAATAAAAAGTCGAGCGTAATATCTAAATAGCCGCCTGCGCTAGAGCTTTGCTTTGCATAACGGGCTAAAGCGCCATCAAGACCATCAAAAATACGATTTAATGCAATGGCTGCCAGTGCGCCATACCAAAGCTCAAACGCCAGTAATGGCACCGCTAACATACCGATTAAAAAGCCTGCCACCGTGAGTTGATCAGCCGTAATACCGCGTTTGTGCAAGACAACGACGACAGGGCTTAGTATCGGCTTAATCATGGGCGTAAGAAACTTGTCTAGCATGCGCTTGCCTTTTGTATTTCGCTTTGATGTTTAGAATTTAGATCTACAAGTTTAAAAGTATAAGCCTAAAACTACAGGTCTAAATGAATAACTTTACCGTTTGCGGCCTCAGCATCGCTATAATCGTGCGTGACCATGATGGCGGGAAGTTTATGAGTGCGGATTTGCTCAAACACCAGTTGCCGCGTATCTACTCGAAGTTGGGTATCAAGCTTGCTAAAAGGCTCATCAAGTAGTATCGCTTTTGGTGCGCTGAGCAAGGTGCGCAGTAGCGCCACTCGTGCTTGTTGTCCGCCCGATAAATTATCAGGATGGCGATCTCCCATGCCTGCTAGCCCCACTTGTGCCAGCGCTTGTTCTATTTTTTCACGGCGCTGTTTTTTATTGCTGTTTTTATTACTTTTAGGCATCGCAAACGCAATATTACCTGCGACCGATAAATGCGAAAACAGTAGGGCATCTTGATACAGTACCCCAATATGCCGCAGATGCGTCGGCAGATGGCTTACATTTTCATCATTTAACCAGACCTCACCAATAGCGGTAAAACCATTTGGCAATATACCTGTGAGCCAATTCAATAAACTCGATTTACCACTGCCAGATGGACCCATGATGGTTAGTATTTCACCACCAGCAATCTGCTCATCTAGGCTGAGTAATAGCTCGCCTTTTCGATATAACTGTAAGTTTTTTATCTGTAAAGAGGATTGCATCAAAGGCCCTTTTCTTTGCGTTTTTATTATTAGGTATTTTCAAAATTAGTGCTATTTAGAATCAGTGCTCTTCAAAACGAATATATTTTAAAAAACGTTTTAACGGCTGCTATTTTTACCACTTTTAAAGAAGTACTTTGGCAATATCCACGCCAATATAAAGCCAACTAAGGGTAGCGCCATTTGGATGATGGCATACACTGCACTGGTGCGTCTACTGGCACCATTAGCGAGGGTTACGGCTTCTGTGGTGATGGTGGCGATTCGTCCGCCACCTGCCAATAATGTCGGTAAGTATTGACCAAAGCTAATGGCTAAACCAAGGGCAATGGCAATTAACAACGGCGCAAACAGTTGTGGTAATTTCACCTGCAAAAATACTCTAGCAGGAGTTGCACCAAGGCTTGCCGCTACATGAGCAAAACGAGGGTCTAGACGTCGATAACTGCTAGCAAGCGATAAAAACACATAGGGCAGCACAAAGAGCAGATGGGTAAATGCCACATTAAAAAACGCCGTTTGATTATTCAGCAGTTGCTGTAGCCATACTAAGCCAAATAAAAAAGCAATGCTCGGCACTAACAGCGGCAAATAGATAATTAAACTGGTAAATGTTGAAAGTGGTTTTTGACTTAATTGCTCAGCCTCTAAACATAATAAAGTCAGCACAATGGCAAATATCGTACTCACGATACCGATAGTAACGGTATTAAATAACGGTGTACCCATTTGTGTAAAGGCGCTTTGAAAATGCAATGATACCAATTGCTCTGGCAAGACGGCGGGAAAGCGCCAGAAACCAGCCACTGACCACATTAGCAGACCAATGAGCGCCAGCAAGATAAAGCCAATCACCAAAGTGGTCAACGCTGCCGTGATTTTTTGCCATAATGCATCGGCATAGTTGCGCTTGCCGTTTATCAACGTACCATTAAAGCAAGTTTTTATCGCTCTCTCAGCGCCTAGCCACAAGCCGATTAAACCACCCGTCAACGCCAGCTGTAATAACGCGCCTGCCGAGGCTTTTATACGTAGGTTTAAATCCACATCGTTAAACCATTGCATAATCGTGACCGCAAGCGTTGGCGGCGTGTTTGGACCGAGTATCAATGGCATCTCGACACTGGCACTGGCATAGGCAAGCACGGCTAAGATAGGCAGACGTAAAAAAGGATAGAGGACAGGAAGTACCGCTTTAAAAAAGGCAGTAATGGGGTAATAGCCGAGATTTAACGCGACTTTATACTGCTGACGTAGCTTTTTACCAAGCTCAGGTTGTGCCAAAGCGCCTAGCGCCATGAGTAATAAAAACGGCAGCTCTTTTAAGGTTAAACCCAAAATGATACTGATGCCGTAGGGGTCATGTGGAAATATACCGTCTGGAGCCAATTCCCAGCCACTTAGCCATGGTGATATAAGGCGTGAAAACATACCAGAAGGCGCAATTAAAAAACCAACGGCGATGGCTGCTGCTGCATGAGGAATGACCAAGATTGGACTCAGCAAACGCTCAATACGAGTCAGCCAAACGCTATTAAAAAATGCTGCCAATATCATCAAGGTCATGAAAAAAGCGAATAGCGTGCTGATTAATCCAGTAGCGATGCTTAAAGCGACCATTTGGGTAAGACCGGGCGTCTGCCAAAGATCATGAAAGCCTTGTAGACTAACAGTCGTTTGCTCAAGTGCAGGCACCCAGCTAAAGGCAGGTAACAGCACGCACACCAAACCACCGAGTACCGGTAATATCAGTAGCAGCAGTAAAAATGTCGGACTCAAGGAGACGATACGCGTAAATAGATCTGTTTTATAAGGCGCGGTTATGCCAGTAATTGTTGCAGAATGGACTTTTTCCTTTGCCGTTTTATTATTGTAATCTGTACTCATGGGCTAACCCCATAACGCGCTTGCCAGCCTTGCATAATGGCATCAACCCAGCTTGGATGTGGTTCACTCACGGTACGTTTGATGCTATCAAAGGGCAGGGAGCTAGGGTGTGGTTTATTTTCTTTAAATAGCGCTTGTTGCTCAGGGCTGAGCGTAGAGAGAACAAGTACGGTTTTATCACCCCATATAGTAGGAGTCTGCTTTTTAGCCTGTGCTTCTGGGCTCAGCAAAAAGTTGGCGACCAGCTGCGCGGCTTGCGGATGGCTGGCGTTATAAGGAATGGCCACAAAATGGGTGTTACTTAAGCTGCCATCACTCATTGCAAAGCTACGAATGCTCTCGGGTAAGTCATAACGCTGCACGGCCGCGGGCACTTCAGGTGCAGAAAAAGTAAAGGCCAAACTCAGCTCGGTATCATCGACCAAACGCCGCATGTGCGCGCCCGTTTGCACAAATTGCTCACCCTTACGCCATAGACTGGGATGTAAGTCATCTAAAAATGCCCATAAAGGGGCTAATACCATATCTGTATTTTGCTCAGTGGCTGGCAGGTTGAGCTGTGCTTTGGTGTTTTCGCCTGTCTTAGCATCATTTTGCTCGTGCAGCATGACTAAGGCATATTTTAAAAAGCTCATGCCTAAAAAGTCAGGCGGCTTTGGATAGCTAAAACGCCCAGAATTTTGCGCGGTCCAATTGACCAGCTCATTTAAGGTGGTTGGTGGCTTGTCAGTTGATAAACTGTCGTAATAAAAAGTCAACGAAGTTTGTCCCCATGGCGCTTCCATGCCATTGGTCGGCACACCAAAATCAAAGTTAACGGCAGGATTGTTCTCTGGGTCGGTCAAGGCAAAGTTAGGGAGCTTGTTCGCCCATTGTTTCAGTAATAACGAATTCTCACTCATGGTGGCAAAGTTGGCACCATTTATCCAGATGAGGTCAACGCTGCCTTTATCATTGTTGTTGGCGGACTTTTCTGCAAGTACACGGCTAACTGCTTCACTGGTGTCGCTCAGTTTGACATGAACCAAGTTAATATTATATTTATCATCGACTTGCTTGGCAGCCCACTGTAGATAGGCGTTGATCTGTGGATCACCGCCCCATGCATAAAAGTAGACGTCTTGATTGCTACCTTGCGCCTCTATTTGCTGCCAAGATGATAAATTTTGATTAAGGTTACCAGTAGTGGGTGAGGCAGTGCTTGCTGATATGCTTGAAGAAATAACTGCACAAACGCTAAGCGCTATAGCATAGGCGCTATAGCGGCTTAGATTTTTTAACGTTGGCAAAGCTGGTAGAGATTTAATAACGTACATTTAAGTTTCCGTTATGATGATATGTTTTCAGCGCAGTTGATAAAGATTCAACTAACCTCGACGCCATGTATGATATTTCTCAAGCCAGTTTAATACCGTTTCAGGCGCATGATTGCGTTTCCATTCACCAGCCGCGTATTTGTTAGCCTCTGCCCATGTCGGGTACATATGAATGGTGCCGAGTATTTTGTTCAGCCCTAAACCGTGCTTCATCGCCAGTATAAATTCTGGCATTAAATCCCCAGCATGTTCAGCGACGATGGTCACGCCAAGTATTTTATCTTTGCCTTTAGAGGTAATGACTTTGATAAAACCATGATTGGCACTTTCCGTCACCGCGCGATCTAAATCTTTAAAGTCGTAGCGGGTAATCTCAAAATCGATGCCTTTTTCAATAGCTTCTTGTTCATTTAAGCCCACGCGTGCGACTTCTGGATCGATAAAGGTTGTCCACGGAATCACACGGTAATCTACTTTAAACTTCTTTAAATGTCCAAACAAACCATTTACGGCAGCGTACCATGCCTGATGAGAGGCCACATGGGTAAACTGATAAGGGCCAACGACATCACCTGCCGCGTAGATATTGGGATAGAGGGTTTCTAAATAGTCATCCGTCTCGATGGTACGCTCCGTTTCGATGCCCAAATCTTCAAGACCATAACCTTCTAAGCGAGCACTGCGTCCAACGGCACAAAGCAATTCGTCATATTCAATCGCGATTTCTTGCTTGTTTTGACGGTCTTGCTTAACGGTACTGCTGCCTTGCGCTTCAACGATAATGAACTTTTTACCATCGCGCGCTTCACAACGAATCGCTTGATGCGAGGTTAAGACATTCACGCCGCTCTCAACGAGGACTTTCTGTGCAAATTCAGAGACTTCCACGTCTTCTTTTTTCATGAGACGCGCGCCTCTTTCGATCTGGGTCACATCGGAGCCTAAGCGTGCAAATGCTTGCGCCAGCTCAGAGCCGATTGGCCCACCACCAAGGACGACCAGCTTTTTCGGTGCTGCTTCTAATTCGGTAAATTTATTCCATATGGTGTCGCTGGTCACGTAGCCGGTTTCTTCCAAACCCGGCAAATCTGGGATAAATGGGCGCGCACCAGTAGCGATAACGATGGAACGTGCGGTGAGTGTTTGCGTGCCGCCATCGTTTAACGCAATCTCTACCGTCCACGGGTCGATGAATTTGGCATAGCCTTTTAATACTTCGACACCCAAGTCCGTATAACGCTCGACGCTATCATTTGGGGCGATGTCAGCGATGACTTTATGGATGCGGGTCATGACGTTCTTAAATGAAAACTCTGGTGGTGTATTCTCCAAGCCATAACGTTCAGCATTGCGCATTTGTTCTGCCACTTTTGCGCTTTTAATGAGGGCTTTACTGGGTACACAGCCATAGTTTAAGCAGTCACCGCCCATCTCGCCCGCTTCGATTAAGGTTACTTTTGCTCGGACGGTCGCCGCGATATAGCTAGTGACTAGCCCGCCAGCACCTGCGCCAATCACGATCATGTTCCGATCGAATTTTTTAGGTTTGCTATAGTTTTTATAGACGCGGCGTTTTTTTAGCATATTTAATATGCCTTTTGCGATTAATGGGAAAAAACCTAACAATGCAAATGAGACAATCAAATTAAACGATAAAATCCCTGACAAACTGTCGATTTGCGCCAACTGCGTACCTGCATTGACATATACGAAGGTGCCCGCGAGCATACCGATTTGGCTTACCCAGTAGAATGTCCTCGCTTTAATCGCGGTGACGCCCATCAATAGGTTAATCAAAAAGAAAGGAAATATCGGCACTAAGCGTAGGGTAAATAAGTAAAATCCGCCTTCTTTTTCAACGCCAGCATCAATGGCTGCTAAGCGCTCAGGAAAGCGCTGTTTAATCGTATCACGCAGTAAATAACGTGAGGTTAAAAAGGCGAGTGTCGCACCAATACTGGAGGCAAATGAGGCGATCAGTAACCCTTGCCATAAACCAAATAATGCGCCAGCTGCCAAAGTTAAAATAGCGGCGCCCGGTAAGGATAGGGCGGTGACAACGATATAAAGTAAAAAGAATCCACCGATAATCAATAGTGGTGATTGCATTTTATAGTCGTTAAATTGCGCCATCGACCCTTTTAAACCGTCAAGCGTCAATAATTGATTGAGGTCAAAGTAGAAAAAGCTTGCTGCTAATATTAATATTAACAGTATTAACAATATTCTTTTAATCATAAAATATCCGGCTAAGTAGTAGAGCGAAGGCTAAAGTCATCGTCATTCTTTTATGATTAAGAACCTTGACCATGTTAGTGGTAATGACAAGTTAGTGGTAACGACAATTACGTTAAGTTGTTTGCATGGTTTGTGCATTTATATACAATAAAACAGCTAACTCAGTAGTCTTCATAGTATAGAGCTTGAGTTTCGGAGGCTAGTATTTATATTCTTGCATGTTCAATCCAGTCCAATCTAACGATAAATATGACTGATGTTTAGGCTAAAGAAACTTTTTTGCCCAAGGTTAAGGTATCCCAGTCTCTCATTAAGAAAAGCGCCAAACACGCAGCCAACATCGGCCATGCTGCAAAGAACAACAAGTTATCAAAAGGCTTGAGGTATAAGCCGAAGGTTGAGAACGTCGAAATCGCATGAAGTAGCAAGATAATGCCGTAAGTCCAAGTTTTGAATAATCCTGTGGCAAACAACAGAATGAGGATGAATTGAGCCGCGCCAATAACATAGAACACAGTGTCGCCTATACTTTCAAAACCATAAAAACTAGAAAAGACGCCTGCGGCATGATCAGGATTAATCAGCTTATCTAAAGTCCAGACTAAAAAAACAATGAAAATACCCAGTCGAAGCAATAACAGTGAAAGAGGGAGATGTTTTGGCATAAGTTATTTCTTCTTAATAAGCGTTAAAAGTGAGTGCAAAAGAGCTTGGTAAGTCTAATCAATAAAATATCTGGCAATGACTACTATTGTCAGGCAGTAAGCATGAATAAAGTGTTTATTTTGAGTGATTACTCAAAATTAGACAAAATACTAACGCTCAGTAAGTCAATAAACCGCATTGTAGTTGTTATTGAATGGTTGTTCAAGTTCGTAGCATCAAGCATGCTACCGTTCCAGAGCATCGTTACGTTTTTCAACCAAAGCAGCAATGCTGGGTTAAAGGTGGGCGCTTTTCGTACAATAAAAAGCCCTTCATAGACTGATATAGTCCATGAAAGGCTTTTGGCTGACATCATAAGTATGATGAAATTAAGCGGTTACCACATCAAGTCATCTGGAATCACATAGGCGGCATAAGGATCATCTTCTGCTAGTACTTCTTCTGATGTATCGTTAGACACTACCATGAAGCCCTCCATTTTTGCATCGATGCGATCTGCCAACGGACGAGGAAGGAGTGCATAGCCTTCTTCTAAGCGTGCAATCACCACATGACCGGCGACGATTTGCTCATATAGTTTTTGAGTGACAAAGATTTTTTTAACCTTAGTATTATCGACAAATTGATAATTGACATCGCCATTGGTATCGGCAATTTGATGCTGCTTAATCATTTGGACGATATTGGCCTTGAGCATCTTCTCTTCTAAAATACGTTGTTTTTCTTGATTGAGCTTTTGATCTTTCTCTAATTTTTTCGCTTGGGCTTCTGCCAACGCTTTTTTCGCTTCCATGCTTTCTGAGTCACCAGTACGCTTGGCATGCTGAGTCTGCTTGCTGATTTTCTTGGCTTTTTTGCTATCCACCAATCCCGCTTTTAATAACTGAGCCTGTAGGGCATTTTTTGCCATAATTCCATCACCTAGATAAGGATACTTAAATCATAAATGCTAAAAAAACCATTGTAGCAAAATTCGCTACGGCATGTTGTTAGACGATGACAAGACTTTTTTTAATTATGGTAGAAGTGGGCACACATCGCTGGCTGAAGCCGTTTAAATTGGTTATTATCAAGGCAATGGATACGCTTTTTTTGCCGTTATATTTTTTGGTAACTATGTTCATTGGTAACCATGTTTTTCGGTGACCATATTTATAGTGGGTATAGAAAGCTGTATAGGGTTAAATCGTTAAATTTAAGGACGGAATATGACAACATCACAGCACATTTTAGCCTGTATAGACGGCTCGGCAGTGACTGAATCGGTTTGTGACTATGCAGCATGGTATGCCAGTAAGTTAAATTTACCCGTAGCGTTGTTGCATGTGAGTGAGGTTCCAGCCTCGACCAGACGCGATTTGTCAGGCGCAATAGGAGTCAATAGCCGCCAGTTTTTATTGGAGGAATTGACACAGTTAGACGAGCAAAGAGCGAAGGTGGTGAACAGTTATAGCAATGCTTTGGTGCAAGACGCAAAAAGCCATATCCAAGGCAGCTTTACTGAGGTCGATATTCGTATCTATCAACGTCGCGGCAAGCTGTTACCTGCCATTGAGCATTTTAAAGCAGAAAATCGTGCCATCGTCATGGGACGCCGAGGTGAAGATCACAAAAGCAGCCGTATTAATATCGGTAGCCAAATCGAAACCGTTGCCCGCGCATCTGACGTTCCTATATTGATTTGCTCAGAGACGTTCAAAGAACCCAGCTCATATATGATAGCTTTTGATGGTAGCAAAACGGCTATTAAAGCAGCATGGATGGTTGCGAGGAGTCCTGTATTAAAAGGATTGCAAGGTCATATCGTCATGATAGGCAATCATAACGACGCGTCAAAACAAAGCTTAAGCGCCGCAGCGGCACAATTGGAGGATGCAGGTTTTAGCGTAGCGGCACATCATTTATCTGCCTCCGATGCCGTCGATGGCTTGTTAAGGTTTCAGGTAGAAAACAACATTGATATGATGGTGGTGGGTGCTTATGGACATTCGAAATTGCAACAATTATTTCTTGGTAGTACCACAACAGAAATTATCGCCAGCACGCTATCTCCTGTGATTTTAGTACGTTGAAAACTCGGTAAGGTTTATAATAGCGAGGTGCAATCATTGCGCCTTCAGCTGTCGATAACGTTCAATAATCATATCTGACGTTTGCTAAAGGATCATCTTATCATACTATTTTTGGACATGATTTTATGCTTATTAATGCAGACTTTACTCGCCGCGCTGCCCTTATACCTGAGCAACACCAGTGGATTAAGTCACCACAAAATGGGGTAGAGCGCGTGATGCTTGACCGTGTGGGTGCAGAAAAAGAACGTGCCACTAGCCTTGTACGCTATGCGCCCAATTCTTATTTTCCGCATCATCTACATCCGGGTGGTGAAGAGATTTTAGTATTGTCAGGTACTTTTTCTGCAGATGACAAACATTACCCAGCAGGTTGGTATTTGCGCAATCCACCGACTTCAGGACACAAGCCCTATAGTGATGAAGGCGCAGTGATTTTCGTCAAGCTACGTCAAATGCTAGCTAATGAACCTCATTATGTGGCTATCAATACTAAAGATAATGCTTATTGGCAACAGCAGGGCAGCCGTGATGTTTGTCCTCTATTCTCAGGTGATAATGAGCAAGTGAGTTTGCAGCGTATCAAGGCAGGCGAGTTACTGTTTAATGAGGCAGTCTGTGGCGGTGCAGAAATACTGGTGTTAGCAGGCGAGTTGATAGATGAGGGTCAAGTTTATCAGCGCAGCGGCTGGATACGTCTGCCAGCAGGTGAGCATGCGCAAATACAAGCAGGATCTGAAGGAGCTACGGTGTATCTCAAGACAGGGCATTTAATGCAAGTGATAGGGTTGTAAGGGTAGTGATCACATTTTATGAGCAGCTCACCAGCTGCTCATATTCTACAATGTCACTATATTTTGTCACCATACTTTTATTTAGCCAACAAAAGTATATAAGCAGTGGGGTAATGATTAGTAACGCAAAATTTATCAATCATTACTCAAACCGCTTTCAAAACAGTTCAAAAATACAAACCATAATTGCTCATCATTCTATACTTTGGGCATCCTCTCGTTTGACAATTTTATGCTGGTCTTCTGTGCTATCGACTTTCCAATAGCTAGATATGTACAAATGCGTTTTGGGTATTGGGCGATCAACTTTGAAGTACTGACGTAATGCTCGCATACTATGAAACTCACAAGCCGCCCAAACCGCAGGTTGTCCTGCTAGCCACGTAAGCGTTTTAATGCGATCAAGTAATGGGCTAGTTTCTACATTTGGATGCGCGTTTATCACCCAATGAATGTCAAGGTTGTCTGGCTTCTTGAGTAGTTGCTTATCTGCTTCAGTGGTAATCTCAAGGACTGCATAGCCGTGTGCGTCAGCAGGTAGCTGGGCAAGATTGACGGTAATTGCCGGCAGCGCTGTCATATCACCGATCAATAAAAACCAATCAGCCTCATTGTTAATCAGCTTCTTTGGTCCAGGGCCGCCTACTAATATTTGCTCACCCACTTGGGCGTTACGTGCCCATGCTGAAGCAGGGCCTTCTGTCTCATGCAACGCAAAATCGACATCTATCTCATTATCTCGTTGAACGCTGACGGTATAGGTACGCATCAATGGTCGAGCCTCATCGCCTTGAGGGAATATCAGCTTAATGTACGCGCTTTCTTGATCTGCCGGAAAATCAGTCAGTCCAGCACCGCCAAGCGTGACACGGCACATATGTGGCGTGAGGTATTTACTGCCAATCACATCTAGCATTCTTGGGGTAGATTTTGCCATATTAATACTTTCCTTCATTTAACTATTTGATAGTTTAGGTCATCATTTGAGATGAGACCACTCTATAAGATTGATATTCTCTAGTAATGGTAAGTTCTACATTGCCTAAAAATTGGCTTTTAGGCTGACGGACATTTGGCGCTCAGGTCCCATCCAGCAATTGTTAATATCATAACAAGCGCCGACGTAGGTTTTATCAAAGAGATTGTTGACACTCGCGCCGACAGTGAGCATCGGATTGATTTGATAATTGCCGCCAATGTCTACCAAAGTCACGCTTGGTAATTCGTCTGAGTTCTGTTTGTCAAGTTGCATACCGCCTTCATAGCGTACGCCAGCATTGAGACTGAGCTTGTCAGTAGCATAATAATCTGCCCACAATGTTGCCTTGTGCTTCGCCGTTTGCGCAGGGGTATTGCCAACCACCTCAGGGTTGAATTCATCTTCTGTAATTTCAGCATCGGTATAGCTATAACTGGCGGCAATATCTACCCAATCATTAAGCATATGGCTGCCTGAGACTTCAAAGCCTTTGGAGGTAATTTCACCCGTTTGTGTTTGACTTCTATAATTGATTTCATCAGCCACCACGACGTTTTTTTGAGTGATATCAAATACTGCTAATGTTCCTTGTGTGGCGCGATTGGCAGAGAGATATTTGACACCAGCCTCTAGCTGATCGGCAGTCGTTGGCTTAAATGGCGCATTGGTAATAAAGTTACTACCGACCACTGGCTGAAACGACTGAGAATAACTAGCATAAGGAGATAGCCCATTATCAAAGTCATAGATAGCTGCGAGACGACCACTGGTTTTCGAGGCATCATTGTCAATGGTTCTATCACTATAGATGGCACCTTCAGAAGCCTTGGTTTGCTCAGTACTACTATCAAAATTATCGTGACGTAAGCCTGCTACTACTGTCAAATCTTGCCATTTCATCTCATCTTGTACATAAAAACCAAGCTGGCTTTGTTCAACGTCTTCATTTTGACGATAAGCCTCTAAAGGCAACGTATCAGCATTGATTTGTGAGTAATCTGGATTGGATAAGTCAAGATTTGGCGTGCCATCTGCGCCAGCATCATAATAAGTGGCGCTACTGTCTGTCTCTTGATACTCAACGCCAAACAGTAGGTTATGTGAAGTATTAGCAGTATCGAATTTATAAGCTAGCTGATTGTCTGTGGTCCAGTTGCTCATGCTCTCATCGGTGGTGTAGGCCACGCGATTTAGTATCTTATCACTACCGCTTACAAACCCGCTGTTGTACATATTACGCTGCTGCGCCTCGGCGTCGGTATAGCGCAGAATGTGCTTGAACGTCAACTTATCATTAATATCCCAGTTCACAGTGACGCTTGGCATAAATACTTCTTTGCTGAAGTGATTCCACTCATCGCCGGCATAGGCGTCACTGGCCAGTTTGCCATAGCTGGCATGGTAGACAGTGCCAACGGCAGGCAGTGGGGTGGAAGGCACCATTTCTGGATCATCTTGATAAAACAGATTGGCAAGAACGGACACATCTTTTGTCGGTTGCCATTGCAGTGACGGATTGATCAGGGTACGTTCTTCTTTTGTGGTTTGCATCTGCCCGTCTTTTTGTCGTTTTAACGCCACCAGTCGATAATTGAGCGTGTCTGAGATAGGTCCTGTCGTATCGACCGCCACTTCTTTTAGGTTTTGATTACCCACTCGCAACTGTACCTCAGATGCTTGAGTGCTTTTTGGGGTTTTGGCGACTTGATTGACCATGCCACCTGGAGATGCATAGCCATAGAGTGAGGATGCTGGCCCTTTGACCACTTCCACTGCTTCTGTTGCGTAGATATCGACTTGCGGCATCAGATTCCAAGCCCCATCGTAGGGCAGTCTTAATCCATCGTAAAAATTGGAGTAAGTCTTAAAACCGCGAATATTGTATTCATCAAAGATGGACACCGTACCGCGACTCTCAGTACTCACCCCTGGCTCATAACGTAACGCTGCATTGACGCTGTCTGCTTGACGTTTTTGCAATAGCGCTTGATCGATTCTCGTATAGCTCATGGGTGCATCATTAGGGTCTAATGCTGTTTTGGTGCCCGTACTACGGTAGTTGTTGGCATAGACAGTAATGGTATCCAGGGTGGTCGATGGTGTCACGGTCTCATCATTATTAACATCATTATCGACGTCGTTCTCAACACTATTTTCGATGTTATTCGGCATTGTCTCAGCATAAGCTGCATGGCTCAAAACCATTGCCAATCCCAGTTGCACCGCGAGAGTTAAACGTTTTTGACGAATGGATGTAGACGTTGAGATAAAACGCATCATATTTCCTTGTAAGTTATCAAATGCCGAAAGCGAAAGAAAAGGAATAATAACATTAATGATTATCATTATCATTAAAAATTTACAAACAAAGCGCTGTTAGTAAGATGTCGAGTGAAGTAGCCCCATTTTTAGCCCATCAAGATGACTATGATGCAAACATGAAAATTGAAGAAACGCCCTAATATGACGATAATTTTTGACTATAAGTAATGGTGCTTACAGGGCTTTTCTCGTATGATGCAGCCGTCTATTTGGAATAAACTTTTAGATCAACCGGCAGACAGGATTTATTACTACTATTAATAAGTCTAGGTCGTTCACTGAGCAACCAAAGATTGTTAAAGGTCATATTTATGAACAGACATACAAGTCAATCAACCAATACTCAACGCTATTTTACGGTATGGCGTTGGCATTTTTATGCAGGAATATTTATAGCACCTTTCTTAATTATCCTAGCTTGCAGCGCACTTGGCATGCTGTTGATGTCTAACATCGCAGGTCGTGATGACGATCGCCTCACCATTACCACCCCAGATTCAGCGATGACAGCACCAATTACCGCACCTATTTCTACGCAAGCTAAAAATGCGTTAAACACTTTACCTAACAGTACACTGGTGAAATATATCGCGCCTCGTGATACGGACACCGTTGCCTTGTTTCAAGTTAAGTCAGCCAGTCAGGAGAATATGGTGGCGGTGAATCCTTATACGGCTGATATCGTCAAAAGCACGCCGACTAATAGTGGTCTGTACTATATCTTTAATGATATTCATGCTGATTTACTATTGGGCAAAGTCGGTGACTATATCCAAGAAACCACTGCGTCATTAACCATCTTAATGATTCTAACGGGTTGGTATCTGTGGTGGCAAAAACGCAAATCACTCAAAGCCATGCTTATACCCATTGATGCTGTAAATAATAAGAAAAAACGCTCATTCATTCGTATCATTCATGCGACATTGGGCAGTTGGGTATCTGTGTTGCTACTGTTTTTCTGTATTTCAGGAATGGCATGGGCAGGCATCTGGGGCGAGCGTATGGTACAGGCATGGAGTCAGTTTCCTGCGGGCAAATGGGGCGTTGCGCCAATGCCGCTTTCCATTGATCACAGTCAACATCATGCTGGTATGGATATGAATAACGCTGAAGCCACGCCGCACGTTCATGGAGCAACACCAGTCACAGCACCCACGCATGGTGATGCACTAAATACGGGTAGTACCAAAGATGTGCCTTGGGTGCTTGAGTTGACACCAATGCCAGCATCTGGCACTGTCGCTGGCAAGGATGGTATCGCGTCCAATATACCGATTATGATTGATACTGTAGATCGATTTGCCCGTGAGATTGGTATTGTCGGACGTTACCAATTAAATCTGCCACAGGGTAATACGGGCGTCTGGACGATTAGCCAAGACTCAATGAGCTATGATATGAAAAATCCAATGGCTGATCGTACGGTACATATCGATCGTTATTCGGGCAATATTTTGGCAGATATCCGCTTTGATGATTATAATGCTTTTGGTAAATTTATGGCGGCGGGCATTGCTATTCATATGGGGACGCTTGGATGGTGGAGCGTATTGGTCAATGTCCTATTTTGCTTATCGGTTATTGCTATTTGTGTGAGCGGTTACATCATGTGGTGGCAGCGCCGTCCACGTCATGCCAGTGAAAAGCTTGGACTGAATCCACCAGCGCGTGGTCTCAGTTTTTCTATATGGTGGCCGTTTGCCATTCCTTTGTTAGTAGTGGCGATTATATTCCCAACCGCCATCATCGCGATTGTCGCTATCGGATTACTAGATTTCTTAGTCATTTCACGGGTTGGGTTTTTACAGAAACTATTATTTTAAAATTAAATAAAAGAGCCATTCAAAAAGTTATTCTTATCTAAATAAAATCGGGGCAGCTTTCTAAAAGATGCCCCGATTTTTTATTGTTCGCCATTAACTTTTTACTAAGCCAGTATTTACGCCAACATAGCAATGGCATCGGCACTAGCACGTTGCCGTTCTTCAGCATTTAACTCAATGAGTCTGCCTTCTTTCATCAGTAATAATCGATCTGCATGTTCAAAATAGCCGTCATCATGACTGATGATAAACAGCGTTTTACCCAAGGCTTTGAGTTCAGGTATCAGTGTTTGATAAAACACGCGGCGAAAGGCAGGATCTTGGTCAGCCGCCCATTCATCGAGTAGCAGTATGTCTTTTTGTTCAGCCACGGCAATGAGCATGGCCAAGCGCTTGCGTTGTCCTTGTGATAGCTTGTCTGTCGATAATTGGTTATTAGTCACGCTGACTTTATCTTGTAAGTTCAATTTATGCAGCCATGTATTTACGAGCGCTTCATCGGGTTGCTGTCCCTCTCTACCAATCAGCTGTTTAAAGAGATGCTGATCGCTAAAAATGGCAGAAAAAAGCTGTCGATAATCAGCATTATTCTGTGAATCAACGAGCTGGCTGTCTATTTTTACAGCACCGATGCTAGGGGTGAAAATGCCTGTAATAATCTTTGCAAGCGTAGACTTGCCGCTACCATTCGCCCCGATTAAAAACACCACATCGCCACGTTTTAAGGTGAGATTAACCGATTTTAGGATATCGCTAGCATGCTCATTTTCTTTAACCACTACCTCGTTTGCATCGGTATCAATACTTGCATAACGATAGCCAATATCATTGAATGATATGGACTGCCAGTTGTTGACCACAATATCCGTGGTAAAGGTTGGTTGGTACTCCGCCAATTCCAACGATTGTATTTTATCCAGCGCCACTTGTGCCGTTTGTAAGGTCGGGTATGCGCCGACGGCATGGAGGATGGGTGATTGCATGAATAGAATGGTTAAGGAGAAAGTGGTGGCAATACCCATTGGAATAGCAAGATAATTTGACACGGCAAACACCACACCAATCGCTGCGAACATCATAATGTTCGACCAATTCACGGCGGATAAATGATATGTATCCGATTTAATCACTCGATTTTGATAAGACTTGGCATGATTTAAGAAATCATTTTTATAGAGATTTTCAGCGCGGTGTTGATTAAGCGCCAGCTCTTTGCGACCATCTATAATGGATTGATAGTCCTCATATAAACGATCATTGATCTCTCTGAGATCTCTTAAATGAGTATAGACATGCTTCACTAAAATGGTGCTTATCCAAATCGTCATCGCAATCCAAAACATGACAATCAATAATAATGGCAGCGACAACCAGCCTAAATAAAGGGCGACACCAACCGATAAAATAACGCCTTGCACCAGCTCTGGCATACGCACAAAGGCGACGGTAATTGATTGAATATCTGATGAGAGGCTGGCGAGTAACCGTGCGCTACCCAAATGGTCTATTTGTGGAACTTTGGTGTCGATGATTTGTTTGACCAGCTTGGTTCTAAGCTCGTAGACGAACTGATGCCCCAAACGAGTCAGTGCATATTGTGATACGAAGGTCGTGACTAACAGCAGCACCACCAAAGCTGAAAATTGACCCAAGCTCGCCCACGATAAGGTATTAAAAACAGGCTGACTGATAAAGGTGTGATTGATATAGGCAATGATGCCCACACTGACCGCCGCATTCACCAAATTAAGGAAAATAACTTTAAGAAAGGGCAGGCGATAGTGTGCCCAAATCATCTGATATAAAGAAACGGTGGCGTGAGAGGACATAATGGCTCAATAATAGAATGGTTTTTTGCGTATTTTTGATAACATAAAAGGGAGTAGGTTGTGCCTAATCCCTTTTATTTAAGTCTTATAAACGTGGTTTAATCTGCATGTCTTAAAAGTCGAAAGTCGCTGATACTTTTAGGGCAGTAGGCTCACCAGCATTTAAATACCCAGCACCCGCATAACCACCCACTGATTGCCAATAGTCCTCTCCTGTCACGTTAGTAACCACGCCTTTTAGCGTCACGTCTTGTCCAGCGAGCATGGTTTTGTAGCGAGCACCTAGATCTAGCGTGGTATAACCGTCAACTTTTAAGCTGTTGGCAGCATTGGCATAACGTGCGCCTGTGTGAATGATATCGCCGGTCACCGTCATTCCTTCAATTGCCGCAATATCATATTCTAGGTTGACGTTGCTTTGTAGCGTGGGCAGTCCGATGACTCGGTTGCCGTCGAACGTCACATCGCCCGTGTCTTTTTGCTCAGCCTTTAAGTAAGTAACACCAGCATTGAAGCGCATGTTTTCGCTTGGGCTACCAAATACAGTCAATTCCACCCCTTGATGGCGATTTTCTCCAGCAGCGGTAAATGTATTTGAGTCATTGATATAAGCACGCGGCTCATCGGTGCGGAATACCGCCAAACTACTGCCAATCAGACCGTTATCATACTTAACGCCAACCTCAGTTTGCTCACTCACATAAGGGTCTAAATTTTGACCACCATTGGTGACAGCACCACCATTATTAGTCAGAGGTGCCCTTGCGCCTGGCGCTAGGCTTTCGATATAGTTACCATAAACAGACCAGTCCATGCTTGGTTGATAGACAATTCCAACGCTTGGTGTCCACTCGCTTTTATCGTAATCAGCCGTTTTAGCCTGAGTGTTAGGATCATAGCTGGTGGTTTTTAAATTCTGATGACGCACGCCTAAAGTGGTTTTTAGTTTGTCATCGAACAGTGATATGGTATCGGCTAGCGCAAAGCTTTGGAATTGCTTCTCGTTGGTTAGCTTCGGATCGTCTAAGTTACCACCGAAGATTGCTGTGCTTGTAAAAGGGACCTCAGCGTAGTCGGTGGGATGGTACAAATTGGTCACGGGTTGATTACCAAAATCATAGGCGAACGCGCCTTTTTCTTCTTGGTCATAGAGATCCGCTGCTAGTACCCAATTATGAGCCACTTCACCTGTTTGCCATTTACCACGCAGACCGAGCTCAGCACTTTGTACCAAATCTTTTCTAGAATTATCAAAGCGATAAAACGTACCTGCACCATCAACATCGTTGACGGTTAGATTGGCCAGTGAGTTTTCTTCCTCACCACTTCGCACACCGTAAGCACCATAAGCGGTAATATTATCAGTAAAATCATATTCTCCTCGAATGGTACCAAAGACATCTTCTTCATCTGAATACGTCCAAGGCTGCGCCCAATTCTTTGAGCCGTCTGGTGCTTTTGGTACTCTAGAAACACCAGCAAGTGTGACACTAGGACGGGTCTCTTTGAGTTTGTTGTCTTGCCAGCCCAAATCAGCTGATAGTCGATACTGATCGCCTCTGTAGTCTAATCCTAACGCTGCCAGACCCAGTGTTGAAGATTCATCATCAATCGCGCTGTCGCCATCTTGATAAGCAGCATTAAAGCGAACGCCAAACGCATCATCAGTACCAAAGCGATCACTGACGTCTACGGCAACTTTGCCTTGATCGCCCTGACCATAACCGAGTGTCACCTTACGTAGCGGGTCATTACCAGCTCGTTTGGGCAGCAGGTTAATCGTACCACCGGCGTTACCACCACTGGGTGCTGCGCCATTGAGCATGGCGGATGCCCCGCGCTGAACCTCAACACGCTCGAACAATTCCGTTGCGATATACTGCCTTGGCAATATGCCGTATAGACCGTTATACATGGTGTCATCAGAGGTTGTGACAAAGCCGCGCATAAAGTACGCTTCTTGAAAGTTGCCAAAGCCTCTAGCGACACGAACAGTCGGGTCTTTTTTGAGCAGGTCGCCCACACTCTGGGCTTGTTGATTGCTGATATACTCATTGGTATATGAGGTAGTGGAGAACGGCGTGTCCATGATGTCTTGATTGCCCAAGATTCCGACACGGCTTCCTGTCGCTACTTGACCACCTTCATAGGCATCTGGCAACCCATCGGCTGATGCATCAGCACTACTGGTCACGATAATCTCATCGAGTACCACGCTTGGGGTATCGGATTGAGCGTCAGCACTTAAATCTGTTTGTGCCCACGCGACTTGGCTTGCACCCAGTAGTATTACCGATGTGGACAGACAAGATGAGCACAGTGATTTTAATGACAAGGGATGGCGAGACATATTCAATAGAGTAGGGCGAAATAAAGCAGAGTATAAGCGAGACAGTTGCATGAATATTTCCAGCACATAGATTAAATGCTTATTATAATGATAATCATTTTCATTACAATATATTACTGGGTTAAATCTCAATATATTTTTATCGTGTTAAGTGTACGTTTTTGTTAGGCAAAGTAGTAAGTCGTCTAAAGTTGATTAGTCGCGCTATACCAGCAGCAACGATTGCTAATCGCTCAATTTAGAAGTCAGAACAAGTGGTTGGTAAGTGTCTAAATACCTATTATTTACTAAATGCTTACTATTTATTAAATGTCTGCTGTTTACAGAGATATGCCACTTATAAAAAACATAATGCTTATTGCGCACGCCAATAGACTTTAATGACCATATCCTGACGTGATAGCCCAAGGGTTGTTTTTAGTTGCTGTCGTAATGATTTGATATCCGCTGCTTCCAGCGCGCCCCATACTTTGTCAATTTTGACAGGCAGTCGCGCAAATTGTGTATTTAATAATGTCATTATTTGTTCAGTAATATCAGTTGTTGGGGTATTCATCAGCTGGCACACATTATCTTGCAAAAAATGCGCATTATGGCGTAGTTGATTACTGAGCGTTAGGGTATGTAGATAACGGATATCGTCTGAATCCTTAGTGATGGCAATGACGAGGGGCGGCAATGGATTCTGCCAGTTTTCCAATAGATTGGCCACCGTAGGTAAGGAGGTTTCATCACAGATGAGTAAGCACTGACCAGTGCTGAGATGTTCTATTTTCTCTGGATATTCACGTACTGTTTTGATTTGACTGCCACAGTCAAGCGCGCGCGCCCAATTGCCTCCTGCCGTATCGCCATGAGTATAAACGTCTATCCACGCTTGGACGGACGAGCTGCTCGAATCTCGCCATGCTTTTCGCAAGGTATAGTAGCGCTGTAAAGGTTTGTTTCTATCTTTTGACTGGTGTTTTGTAGCAGATAGACCGTCCGCATCTAGCTCAAACAAATACGCGTAGCCCGGATGAGTGAGTGGCGTACTATCGGGTGCGGTTACCAGCAGTCGATACATATTGGGGCTGGCATAATAGCCATTAATGACCGTAAAACGCTGTTCTTGAAGCTTAATCGTGCGCTTGCCAAGCTTATTGGCAGATGTTTGCAATAGCGTTATATATTGCTCTTGTAGCGTCATAGAGTCACTAATAGGAACTGTAAAATCGATAAAATATTGACGGCTGAGCTTGCTGCTGTTTGTCAAGGTGTCGTTGTCATGATGGGCGGTTGTGACATCCATTAGTATCCCATCAGTATACAGCTCTGTTATCGAGGCGATCTCGTGCTCATTCACTGCCGTGGTAGTAAAGGCATTGATAAACATCGCGAGTTCATCTTGATGCTCTTCATTGACATGACTCATAAACTGGGCTTTGTCAGCCATGTCGAGCGGTGTTTTATCGAAATCGTACTGAGTAAGTAGTTGAGCCATAAAATGTCGTCCAAGCCAAAATTCAAATAATTATTCAGCAAAATTTTTATTAATAAATGATTGGCTGCTGATTAAGGGCAAGATGGAAATATAATAGTTAATAAGCATAAAACATTCAAATGTTAATGATTATTAATGTCATCTAGGTTTTGATTACGATAATATACCATACGTTAATTTATTTATAATCGCAAAAGGACAGGTGTTATCGAATGACTAATATTTTTCTTGTAATGATTGGCAGTGGTGACTCTTAAACTGTATATAAACGTTATCGCCCAACCCGTTTTTGCAAGGTTTGATAGCTTACAAAAAAGGGTTGGGCGAGCTAAAGTCGAACAGTAGAGTGTTAAGGAGCAGGCTGAATGTCTATTTTAAATTCCCATGAGGTCGCAGTCGTCGCTGAGCTATCAGGGTAATTGATTTTATCCAAACGCACTCGGGCATAGCTATTGCCTTCAGCAGATCTAATGAGCGCACCTTGAGCGCTGTCAACTGGTTTGGCATTTAGTTGATGCGTCATGCCATTGTAGTTATACCAGCCAAAGTCTAGGTTTGGGAAATTACCCGTATAAGCAGGGTTGAGATCTGAGCCTTTACTATCAATGACCCAGCTTCTGGCACTCATCGGTTTATCGTACACAGCGGTGTTGGTAAGGTCGGTTAAAGTCGCCGCACTACCATCGGTCATAAACTTACTGACAATGGGCTCACCTTTATCATCATAATACCCTATTGGTGTTTTTGATAAGAAACCACCAACTTTGCCTTTATTAGTGCCAATCGCAGAATCGCCACCATTTAAAATGACGCTATTACGCTTAAAACCAATCTGCCAAGTACTGTTTTTATCGGTGCTACTTTGTCCTGTGGTTAGATCAAAATAGACCCAGTTATCATTGTTTGAGGCATCGATGGTTTTCGTCTGTACCTTATTCGGTAGCGCCGTATCAATCCAGCGCAGAGTAGGGTAGCCAGAGGTTCCAGCATTATTATAGTAGTTGGTAATCTGCATGGCATAAATAGGCTGCTGTACGCTGCTGTCTGTAATGGCGCTGCTATTATCTGTAGTGACAAGATAGACACGATTGTTCGGGTAAAGCTGATGGTTGTCTTTTAAATTGTATTCAAACCAAGGCTGTGCATCAAAAATACCACCACTACGGTCTTCATTGTAGTGCATGGTAATATCACGACTGGTATCAGGATCTTGAGTTGCATTGCTATAACGGCTCAAATCTGACCAATCGATTAAACCAAAAACACCACCTTTGCCAGCACCAGAATCACCGCTATTTGACCAAAGCTTGACCGAACGCGCTTGATTATCAAACTTGATATCCCACTTATCCTCAGCACACGAGCTTTCAGCTTTGGCATCAAAGTCATAACAGGTCGCAGTATTAGGCGCTAGATTGGTGACTTGCCAAGTAGCCGTTTCGCTAAAGCTAGCACTGCTCACAGGCGGGGTAGTGCCGCCATTACCGTTACTGCCACTACTGGCACCATCACCGCCGCCACCGCAGCCAGTCATGCTGAATACTAAAATACTGCTACTAAACAGTAATGCCAATTTGGTCGGCTTGGTGTGAACTGCTGGGGAAATGGGGGTCATATCAGCTTCCTTGATGGTTGTGGTTTCAGATAGAGGGTACAAAATAAGGGTAAAAATAGCGGTACAAATACACTTGCTTTAGAATGATTGTGAATCAAAAGCTTACCAATGGTAGCTGGCGCCAAGTAACCACTCGCGATTATCAATGGGACGGTAGTCACTGGTATCGGTGACATCACGCTGCACATCAAAGATATTATTAATCGCTGCATACAAGCTCAAGTTTGCAGTGGCGTCATAATTGAGCTTGCTATCGAGCGTCCACCAAGACGGTGAATATGCTTGCTCGCTGGTACTAATCAGCTGTTTGGATTCATAATTGAGGCGCGGGATCAGCTGTAATTTGTCATTAAGCTGATAATCTAGTGCCAGCATCGCTTTGTGATTGGGCTTATAGGTCAGCTCGGTATCGGTGACATTGTTATGCGTCTTGAGGTAAGCGTAGCTGGCTTGTAGTTTGGCGCGCTCGTCCACTTGCCAATCAATGCCAATATCGCCGCCATAGGTTTTGGCACTATCGACGTTCATATATTTATAAATGGCGATATTTCCCTCAAAGCTCGCATTGTCTTCATCGGTCTGAATCAGGTCATCTATCTCGTTATAAAAACCATTGACCGTTAAATTCATGGTGTCGCTCAGCTGACCTTGATAGCCGATCTGGTAACTGGTTGAGGTTTCAGGCTGCAAGTCGGGGTTGCCCATGACTTTATAACCCAAATTGCTATGGTCAAAGACGTAGTATCGTTCTTTTAGATTGGGCACGCGATAACCACCGCCAATGCTGCTACGAAAGACATGGTCGCGCCCGCTTGCATCCAAATGGTTGTATTTGAGTGACACTTTTGGTGCAGTATGGCCACCAAAGTCTTCATCGTTTTGATAGCGAACACCGCTCAACACTTCCCAGTTATCGCCGATCAGCCAATCATCTTGTAGATACAGCTCACCGACATCACGGCTGACGTCATCGCTGATAAGCTCGCTGACTTGGTTTTTCGTTTGGCTTAACTTGTCTTGCTGAACCTGACCGCCGACTTGGATAAGATGAAGGTGCTTATCGGATAGCAATAGCTCAGGTAGATCGATCTGGGCTTGTGCCAACGTCGTACTAATCTCTGTATCACGGGCACTAGTGATGGCTTGCTGTGTTTTAGTATTGGATGCACTTTGATATTCCTCATGCAGCGCTTGAGCGGACAATCGATAAGTCCTGCTGCGATCATCGACATGCGGCGCGATATCAGCGCGTGCACCGATACTAAAGCGCTGCTTAGTAATATGCTCATCTCTTTGCTGTGCCAAATAGCGCGGCGCGACATAATAATTAAAACGGCTGATATCGTCTTCTTTATAGTGGCTGGCTTCTAGCCAATATTGAGAGTTTTTGACCAGTCGGCTATCGTTGCGGTCATTGTTATTACCTGATGTGTCGTTACCGTCAGGGCGGTAGCTGAGGCGGGCGCTGACTTGTGATTGCTCGCTGGCATCTTTTAATCTGGGCCATGCTTCATGGTCTAAGCTCAAACCATCATTGTCCAGATACGAGCCTGATAGACGCGCGTGAAAGCGCTGGTTCTTATCCAATGCCCCTTCCACGCTGGCTTCTACATAGCGCTTATTAGCATCTAGCTTTTTACCAGAGGGATTTTGCTGCCCATTGCTGGCAATCTCGGTGGTGATATGTCCTGTCGCCGCGCCAATGGGTTTGGTTATGATATTAATGACGCCGCCCATCGCTGCACTACCAAACTGCGCTGATGCCGCTCCTTGCACCACTTCTATTTGCTCAATATCCATATTCATATATTGATTCAAGTTTACTGTCGAGCCAGTGCTTGCCGTAATCGGCAAACCGTCAATCAACACTAATACTTGATCACCTGTGAAGCCTTGCATGCTGACTTCGTAACCTGTCTTGCCGTGGACTTCACGTAAGTAGACATTGGGCAACAAGGCCAGCGCTTCTTTTAAAGTATGCGCATGGTTGTCATCAAGCTGTTGGCGACTAAGTACTTGCAGGACAACTGGCGCATCACTTAAAGCGCGCTCAGAGCGAGTTGCCGTTACCACGATAGGGTCTAAACGTGTGCTCGGCATGGCTGCATCGTCGGTCATATCACCATTCGTCTCTGCGAAAATTGGCGCTGCTTGGGCTAAAACTGACGTGAATGCAAACAATGCTAATGCAACACTTATGGCTAATGGGCTACGACGCAGCAGTGAGGGATGGGTGTCTAGTCCCGTATGAGTCAACGATAAATCAAACGCTAAAATTGACATAAATAAAACAGCCATCGTAAAAGAGAAAGTAAGAAAGTCGCGTTGCTTAAAGACCTTTTGCTACAAAAAGAGCGATCTAAAGCGACCGTTTCATAGTATTAATTATTAAAGGTTTGGTTACTTGATTCACTAGATTAAGTAACAAAGTCCAGACATAGTATTTCAAACGATAATAATTATCAAGATGTAAATGATAATTATTATTATTTACAAAGTGAGAAAATGTTGCCATAATGATTTCGTCCGAAGCCTAAAGACAGAATTATAAATGATGAAATAGAAGCGATAATTGCCAAAAGTCTGCTTGGTAAATACACTCTTGCTGCATCCTTGCAAGCACTGTAGTACAGCAGGCATTGGTTTTATCAAACATCAATCATCATCGTCGCTGCTATTTTCTGAAGATATTCATATCTCAATACTATATAGCCAAGATCATTGGCTTTTTTACTGCTATTCATTTTATGGAGACCATCATGAGTCAACCGTTATCGTTAACCAAAAAAAATACTGAGCTGTGGCAACAGTACCAAGCATTAAAAGCAAAAACACCGATGTTATTTCCCACAGAAGGAGCGGCTGCGCTAGGCATCAGCGAGTTTGAACTGATGTTAGCTTCGCCTTATAGCCAGTATATGGGTGATCAGTGCAAAGCTGTATTAAAGCAATTTGAGAACTTTGGTGACATGGAAAGCATTGTCAGAAACGAGTTGGCAGTGCATGAAAAAACCGCGCCATATCATAATCTTAAGCTTGGCGAAAAAATGGGCTTGGCACTCAATGTTGGTGGTCTGGATTTGCGATTCTTTATGGGGCAATGGCAGCATATGCTGGCGGTAACGGATACCAGCCGCGCCGATAAGCCATCTTATAGTATTCAGTTTTATAACGCCCAAGGTGCTGCTATCGACAAAGTGTATCTACGAGAGTTGAGTGATGAGAATATCAGCCGTTGGCAAGCGATGATTCAGGAGCAGCTGCAAACGGTAAATAAGGAGACGCTGACATTAGAAGCACAAGAGCCGCTAAATGACTGGCGTTACAAGGCATTAAGTGAAGAGGAGCGCGCGCAGTTACAACAAGGCTGGCAGTCAATGACAGACGTGCATCAATTTCACTCATTATTAAAAAGTCTCGGTATCGATCGTGCTAGCAGCTACCGTCAAGCACCAGAGCAGATGACGCAGCAGCTTGATATTAGCGCTGTCGAAGCGGTATTTGCGCAAGCGCGTGATGCCAAATGCCCAATCATGATATTTGTTGGTAATAGCGGACTCGTGCAGATTCAGACAGGCACCGTACAGACTCTCAAGCGCATAGGGGATTGGTTTAATATTTTAGACAAAGACCATAATGACTTTACGCTGCATTTAAAAGACACAGCATTGGCGCAAGTATGGAGCGTTAAGCGTCCAACCAAAGACGGTATCGTGACTTGTATCGAAGGTTTTGATGGTCACGGCATCAGTATCTTTAGCGTGTTTGGTCAGCGAATTGAAGGCACGCCTGAGCTTGAAGCATGGCAGCAAATTGTCTCGACGGTTATCGAAGCGCATCCATATGCAGAAGCCTTAGCACCAGTGGTTATGGCTGAAGAAGAGAGCGTGTAAACCCGTCATAAAAAATCAGCAAATTTTGCGATATTGACACTAACATAACGGATAAGCCATAGCTGTTGTGTGAGTTATTTGGGATGCTTAATACACGTTAATGGTTCTGTTAATAGTGTCATTTTTTACGTTAGCAAATTAGGAATGCTTATGTCTTCTGCATTATCAAAAACAGTAATAACTCACGCAGTGATAAATAAAAAATTGATGAGTCGTGCTATCAGCACTGCTGCCATTATTGGCGCATTTGCCGTGCCCTCACTTTCTGCCCAAGCTTATGATCGTATTGTCGCAATGAGCCCCGATGTTGCAGACGTCGTAGTGGCACTAGGAGCGACCGATAAATTGGTCGGTAAAGATGCAACCAATCATAATCCAGCGTTAAAGAATGTACCTGCCGTGGGTATGCATCGTAATATCACTGCCGAGTCAGTGTTGGCGGTCAAGCCAGATTTGGTGCTCGGCAGTTATATGGTACAGCCAGTGAGCATTTATCAGCGCTTAAACGGCTTAAAAGTTAAAGCCATCAATGTCGCGCCTAAAGAAGAAGTAAATACCTTTGCCAATAGTATTAAAACAATTGGCAGTTACGTGGATAAAAAATCTGAAGGGTCGCAGCTTGCGAAGCGTTGGAATACAGGGATGAGTCCAATGGCAAAGACGGGTAAGCGTTATTTATTAAGTTACGATGGTCGTATCGTTGCAGGTAAAGGCACGGTAGGCGACGAGTTGATTCGCCGAGCTGGTGGGATTAACGCTGCAAACGTATCAGGGCTAAAACCTATGTCCCGTGAAGGCTGGCTGGCCGCCAAGCCCGATGTGATTATTATTGCCGATCATAATCAGGCAGTGGTTGGCGGGGTCAGTAAATTTAGTAAACGTCCAGAGATTGCAGCAAGTGACGCAGGCAAGAAGGGCGGCGTACACTTTTGGCCAGCTGATGATTTTCTGCGTTACGGCTTGCATTCGCCTGACGTCTTAAAAAAGCTGAACGCTGTAGCAAAATAGCCTAAGCAAAAATACTTTATCTTATCTTCAACAAAATGACATCTCACATGGCAAATACGATTTCTGCTTCTATCCCTATACAAACTGGAAAACACAAACTTAGCCTCTACTATATTGCTGCCGCTGTCGTATCTTTACTGCTAATTTGGTTGGCGCTTGGTATTGGCTTTGGCGAATGGTCAAGCCCTAGCCATCTTGACGATACTATTTGGCAGCTGCGTTATCCGCGTGTGGTGACGGCATTACTGGTTGGTATGGTGTTGTCAGTTAGTGGTGCAGCATTACAGGCTTTATTTGAGAATCCTTTAGCTGACCCAAGTTTAATCGGTACGTCAGGTGGCGCAGCGCTTGGTGTTGTTTTGGTTCTGGCATTGGGGTTTGGTGGCATTGGGATACCGCTTGCGGCGTTTACCGGAAGCGTATTGGTCTGTTTATTTATTCTCGCTTGTCATCGGTTTTTGGGTGGTGGGCAGATGGGCTTGCTGATATTGGGATTTGTCATTAGTGCTTTTTGTGCGGCGGTGGTCAGCCTAATTTTATTCATGTCTGATGACATGGTGCTGCGCTCCGCTACCAATTGGCTGTCAGGCAGTATGGCGGAAGCGGGCTTTGTACCGCTGCGATATTCAATTATTTCTATGGTTTTAGGCTTAGCGATTTTATTGCCATTAGGTCGTCAGCTAGATGGACTGATGCTTGGTGAGGCAGCCGCTAAATCTTTGGGTATCAAGGTGGGTGTGGTTCGTTGTTTGGTCGTGATTGCCTCGGCATTATTAACAGGGGCAGCGGTGTCTTTAGCAGGTGTCATTGGTTTTATTGGCATGATGGTACCAAACCTGCTGGCTATTCTGTTTGGCGGCGGACGTATGCGTCTCATGATTTGGTCTGGCTGGCTTGGGGCGATATTATTACTCGTCATTGATGGCGCTGCGCGGCATGTTGCTTATCCAGTGGATGTGCCCGTTGGCATCGTTTTAGCGTTGCTTGGCGGTCCATTCTTTATTTGGCTGTTTGTGCGTAGTAGCCGCCGTTAATTGGAGAGAGTGTTTATGTTTCATTCGTATTTTACGGCTACATCAAAGACATCGCTAGCAAATCGAGAAAGCAATATCAAGAGTAGTAATATCAAGAGTAGTAATGCAGGCGAGCTGTTGTCGATGCAAGATATTCATATCTCGCACGGTCATAAAAAATTGTTAAAGATAGACAAATTAACCGTGCCAAGCCAAAAGCTGGTCGCCTTTATCGGACCAAATGGCGCGGGTAAAAGCACGTTGCTGCACACGGTTTTGGGTCAACACACAGGAACCGCGCTTAAAACGGATGGTTACATTACGATTTACGGTCAGCCGATCAACGAGGTCATGAATGATGGTCATATCGCTTGGGTTGGACAACATGAGCGCTTTGAGCTGCCGTTAACGGTATTGGATTATGCGCTGTTAGGAGTCTCGCCAAATCTTGCATGGTATCAGCGCCCAAATAGCCATCATGTTGAGCGCGCGCAACGTTTACTACAGGATTTTGAGTTATCAAGTTTGGTCAGTGCCCGCGTGCAAACCTTATCAGGCGGTGAAAAGCAGCGCTTGGCTATCGTGCGTGCACTGATGCAAGACACTAAAATCATGATGTTTGATGAGCCGACCAATCATCTTGATATTCGCCATCAGCGTTTTTTACTGCATTATTTGCATAATTTGGTGCGACATCAACGCAAAAGTATCTTGGTTGTGTTGCATGATTTGACCCATGCGCATCGCTATACTGATGAAGTGGTGCTATTAAGCGGTGGACAAGTTGTTGCACAAGGAACGCCTAGTGAAGTGATGACACGCTCGCAATTAAGCGATGTTTATGATGTTGATATTAAGGTGCATCAAACTGAAGATGGTTTGGTGTTTATATGATTCTGAGCACTTGAGTTATTATTTTGACTTTACGATAGGCATTTGATGATCAACTTGGCTTTTTAATCTGTATATATCGCACTGATTTATTCGGCAGTAAAAAACCCTTCATGCTATATAAATAATAGCATTAAGGGTTTTTTCACATCTTAACTATTATAGTGAATCAAATATTTTTAATATAGCTATGCAAAATATAACCATACTAACAGGATGATTTTCAGTTAATAAATAATTTTAAACCTAAAAAATGTTGCAGTAAACTCGCATAACGATCGGATTTAGTAGAAACTGTAAACCACTAGGTATTTGTTCTGAACGGGAGAAACTCATTGCGCGCTATTCCTTATAAACTGATTGTTAGCGCACTACTGCTCATCATTGTTGCGGGCTTTTTTGCCTTTCGTTGGTGGCAAGGCCCACTATTACCAAGCTATAGAATATCTTCGATGCCTTTGGTGCAGACGGTCGTAGCGACTGGACGGGTCGTTGCCGTATCAAATACTGACATTGGTAGCGAGATATCAGGTGTCGTATTAGAGCGACGGGTAGCAGAAGGCGAACAAGTCGCTGCAGGAGATTTATTGTTGGTACTAAGCTCCGATGACGTTGCAGCCCAAGTGCGGCAAGCAGAAGCCGAGTTGGCGGAATTGATTAGTAGCACTCGTCCACAAGCAATGGTGGACTTGACCAATGCCGAAGTAGCGTTGGCGCAAGCTGACCGTAATGTCGAGCGTAGGCGCGAATTGGCTGCTATCTCGGCCATCTCTGATGAGGAAATGGAGCAAGCGATTCAAGCCCAAGCCCAAGCACGCAATGACCTTGAAAATGCACGCCTGAGAGCGAATGCACTCTCCTCTGGTGGTGTTGAAGAAGATTTATTACGTGCTCGTATCGCAGCATTGCAGGCTCAGCTCAATAAAGCGCAAGTACGTAGCAAAGTATCAGGCACTATTCTAACCCGAAATGTAGAAATAGGCGATTTGGTACAGCCAGGTCAGAGCTTGTTTACTATTGCCCTCGATGGTAAAACTGAAATAAGAGTACCGCTTGATGAACGTAATTTATCTCGATTGGCTTTGCAGCAACCAGCTGTCGCTATTGCTGATGCCTATCCGGATAAACCGTTCCCCGTACGTATTAGTTTCATTGCACCAAGTATAGATCCGCAACGCGGTACGGTAGAGGTGAGATTGTCCGTCGATCCTGTACCTGATTTTTTGCGTCAAGATATGACGGTATCAGTGAATATCGAAACGGATCAACGCGCAAAAGCCTTAGTCATTCCTAATGATGCACTAGCCAATGTTAAAGAAGACAGCGCCGAAGTATTATTATTGCGTGATGGTAAAACACAACGTCAAGTAGTGAAATTAGGGTTACGCGGGCTGTCAGCATCAGAGGTGCTCTCAGGACTGAGCGCAGGTGATGAGATATTGGTTGATGCGACAGTCTCACTGGCTGATGGCGCACGAGTTAGAACTGCGCTTCAAGCAGCACCTTTTGCCGCTCCTGATGCTGACAAGATGAAGACTATAAGTGATAAGAGCCAAGCAGCGGAGACAGTCAATTGACGGCTTTTTTCGGTAGACTATGGATTGATGCCACCATTGCCATCAGTTTTTTACGCGAGGGACGAGTACAGTCGTTGATGATTACTCTGGGAGTGGCGATAGGTGTTGCCGTTATTATATTTATCACCGCACTCATCCAAGGATTACAGACCAACCTTATTGAAAGCACCCTCGGCAGTCAGGCACATATTCGCTTAGTAGCGTCAGACGAAGTCAACCTAATAGCGCCGTCTGCTGAGGATACACTGCAACTGATACAAGAAGACAAGCGTCCACAGCGGCTACGTTCTATTAATAATTGGCAGCAAATCACTGACACGCTAGATCAACTGCCCTTGTTAACTGCCGTATCGCCAAACGTGTCTGGGCCTGGGTTTGTCCGGCGTGGCGAAGCATTAGAGTCGGTGATACTAGTAGGTACTGATTTAGAGCGCTATCAGAACATTATCCCACTTGATGAATACTTAATCAGTGGTGAGCTGCGAGTGGGCGCAGATAATGTATTGATTGGTAGTGAACTGGCTAAAGATTTGGGTGTAGAGGTCGGTAGTAAACTGCGCTTAGATACTGGTCAAGACGATGGCGATAGTATTCCCAGTAATAATCTGAGCAACAACCTTGGTAGCAACCTTAGTAACAACAGCGCTGTAGTCAATATCGCTGGTATATTTGAGCTCGGCGTACGAGAGCTTGATGCACGCTACGTCTATCTAGACTTAAAACAAGCACAGTCATTACTCAACCTACCGGGCGGTATCACAGTCATTGATTTGACGGTTGAAGATATCTTTGAGGCGGAGGAAATCGCTGCACAAGTGGGTCGTTTGACCTCACTGCAAGCAGAAAGCTGGATTCAAACCAACGCCCAACTGCTGAGTGGTCTCACGGCTCAAAGTTTATCTAGCAATATGATTGTCGTTTTTGTGGCGATCTCGGTGGCTTTTGGCATTGCCAGTGTGCTGTCGGTCAGTGTGGTTCAGCGTACGCGCGAGATTGGTATCTTACGAGCCATGGGTGCAACTCGTCAGCAAATCCTACGAATATTCTTAATTCAAGGCGCTATATTTGGCTTGTTAGGCTCGATTGTCGGTAGTGGTGTCAGCTATGTATTGGTCTGGTCTTTTAATACTTTTGGGCCCGACATATTTACAATTCCCATATCGATAAACCTGATCTTAGTGACTATGTCGTTAGCCACGCTAACTGGTGTGATAGCAGCCGCTATTCCAGCGCGGCGCGCAGCAGCACTTGATCCAGTGGTGGCTATTCGTTATGTCTAATCATGATTCTAGCGACACTTTTAATAATGACTTTAACAGTGACTTTAAAGATGTTTCTGCCAATCCTTTTAATAAGACGTCAACTCCTATGTCCAGTCAATCTCACGAAGTTCTGCGTTTAGAGGCACTAAAAAAGTCTTATAACATCGGTCAACCTAATGAGATTGAGGTGCTGCACGGTATTGACTTAACCATCAGCAATAACGACTTTGCTGCCCTGATTGGTCCTTCTGGTTCAGGTAAAAGCACTTTACTAAATGTACTAGGGTTACTAGATCAGCCAACCAGCGGTGAGCTATATCTGTTGGGTCAAGCGACCAGTGCTATGAATGATGCTGGTCGCACCGCTTTACGGGGCAGTAGTATTGGCTTTGTCTTTCAGTTCCATCATCTGATTCAAGCGTTTAGCGCATTAGACAATATCTTAATGCCGCTAACATTGACAAGGGGTCGTCCAAATAAGCTTACTATCCAAAAAGCGCGCGAGCTACTGGCAGCGGTTGGGTTAGAGCGCTTTGCTGAAAGTAAACCTAACGAGCTATCAGGTGGTCAGCAACAGCGTGTCGCCATTGCACGCGCCTTGATAACCGAACCGGCATTGCTATTGGCTGATGAACCTACAGGTAATCTGGATACCGTGACGGCTGGAGAAGTGTTTGAGTTGTTCCGCAAAGTCAATCAGGAACGTGATTGCGCGGTATTGCTGGTCACCCATGATCCACGCTTGTCAGCATCTTGCGATCGAACGATTAATTTGGTTGATGGTCGTATTGATAGTGATACGTTGAATAATTGAAAAATATCGTAGTGATAATAAAAGTCATATTGGCGGATTACTTATCTGCTTAACAAAGATTTCTATCAATACCGCCGTCAATATAGTCATTCCACTATAAAAGCATTACAGCGTTAGCCTCGCTTGAAGTATTTAATATACATCTACACTCGGTTGCCTTGTACTACTTTTAAATTGAATCGACTATAGTGACATCAATAAAGGTAGCAGCTTCGATTGTATGAAATCTCATAGAAAACACCCAATAATCAAAAACCCTTTTTTATAAAAATTTAAGGTAAAAGCTAAATACATCTATATTTCTAGGCCAATGTATCCGTGCCATCACCTTTAGAGCCATGTTCATTCAAAATGATTTTGTTATCTATTGTTAAATACCAGTAGATGCTATGTATAATGCAGCACTAGCATAGCTTTCACTCAGTATGGCTTTCACTCATATGCCTTTAATAAGAAGATTACATTATGTCAAACAAGCGTCCTTTATATATTCCCGTTGCAGGCCCCGCTCTTTTAGAGACTCCTTTACTAAATAAAGGCAGTGCTTTTTCATCAGAAGAGCGTGATAGCTTTAATTTAACTGGGCTATTACCTCATAATATTGAGACAATTGAAGAGCAATCACTACGCGCTTATCATCAACTGCGCTCATTCACTAATGATATGGATAAGCATATTTACTTGCGTAACATCCAAGATACCAATGAAACCTTATTTCACCATCTAATTGAGCAGCACATTGAGGAAGTCATGCCGCTCATATATACCCCAACCGTGGGTCAAGCATGTGAAAAATTCTCGCAAATTTATCGCCGTAAACGCGGTTTATTTATCTCATATCCTGAGCGCCATAAAATTGATGATATGCTGCAAAATGCCACCAAGCAAAACGTGAAGGTAATCGTTGTCACTGACGGCGAACGTATATTAGGCTTAGGTGATCAAGGTATTGGTGGTATGGGGATTCCCATTGGGAAATTGGCTTTATATACGGCTTGTGGTGGCATCAGCCCGGCTTATTGCCTACCAATTTTGCTAGATGTTGGCACCAATAACCAACAGCTACTTGACGATCCTATGTACATGGGTTGGAGAAATCCACGCATCTCGGGTGATGAATATAATGAGTTTGTAGACTTGTTTATTCAAGCCGTTAAGCGCCGCTGGCCTGAGGCATTATTACAATTTGAAGATTTTGCCCAAGAAAATGCAACACCATTATTGAATAAATATCGTGACCAATTATGCTGCTTCAATGATGACATTCAGGGTACTGCTGCGGTTTCAGTCGGTACCTTGATTGCCGCGTGCTTAAATAAGGGCCAAAAGCTTAGCCAACAAAAAATAGCATTTTTAGGCGCAGGGTCTGCTGGTTGCGGTATTGCTGAACATATCATTCGCCAAATGCAGCGTGAAGGGTTAACGGAGGAGCAGGCTCGCAGCCAAGTATTTATGGTTGACCGCTATGGCCTGCTTACTGATAACATGACGGAGCTACAAAAATTCCAAGAACCATTAGTCCAAAAAGAATCCGCTATTGAAAACTGGGATAAAAGTAAGAAACTCGGTTTAGCGCAAGTGGTTAAACAAGCAAAAATAACCGTATTATTCGGCGTCAGTGGACAAAAAGGTCTGTTCACCCAAGAGGTGATCGAATCCTTGTGTGTTAATACTGAGCATCCTATTGTATTACCACTTTCAAACCCCACGTCTCGTGTGGAAGCAACACCGCAAGAAGTGACTAATTGGAGCAAGGGTAAGGCAATTGTTGCAACGGGTAGCCCTTTCCCTCATACCACTTTTGAAGGTCAGTCTTTCGAGGTTTCTCAGTGTAATAACAGCTATATTTTCCCCGGGATTGGTCTGGGTGTTTTAGCAGCACGAGCGACGGGTATCAGCGATAATATGCTCATGGCGGCAAGCCAAGCCCTTGCAGATATATCAATGGAATACGAAAAAGCACCTGGTGCCATCCTACCACCTATTAAAGTCATTAGAGAGATCAGTGAAAAAATAGCGTATGCAGTGGCATTGCAAGCGGCTCAAGATAAGCTCGCACTACCTATCACAGCGGAGAATTTACAACGTCGATTAAAAGCGAATTTTTGGTTGCCTGAATATCGTAATTATCGCCGTACTTCTTTCTAATGTTAGAAATTAGATATAACAAATTCTAATATTAGGCACATTATCTAAGTAAAACACTAAATGAAAAAAGGTTGCTAACGCTATATTACATATAGTGTTGGCAACCTTTTTTACTGCTATCCAATCTATTAGTTTAGCAAGTTTACTTTTATCGGTTCTTCAGCATAGTTCAATGATTGTCTTCTATTAAATTCTAGACAACAAAAACCCCTTACAAGCCAATGCTTGTAAGGGGTTGAATTTGGTGGGCCCAGTAGGACTTGAACCTACGACCAAAGGATTATGAGTCCTCTGCTCTAACCAACTGAGCTATGGGCCCTAACGCTAGACGGACAATGATACCTGAATTTTTTAATTTTTCAAGTAAAAGATAGGTAGTAATCAAGATATTTTTTATGATGCTCTACTTTTCTATCAAATATGACTACCAGCCAATGTCAGGCTGCGACTACCATCAACAGTAATAATCTCAGCAGTAACATAATTGGCCTGTACGAGGTACAACACATGATGGGCAATCTCGTCAGGTCGACCTATACGCTGCATAGGAATTGAGTCAATGATATCGCGCTGCTGCATCTTTTTAAATTTTCTTAACATTGGTTTCGTACTTGCAAGTGCTCGATTCTGGCTTGTCGTAATGCCGCACCAATCGCAGGGCCTGTTAGCGCTGAGTCAATATCCTGCATACTAATGGCATGAAAGCTATTCAGCGCTAGCATCATCTGACGGTGCTGTATTGCCAATTGCAACACGTGGCTGGTCGCTAATAGCTGCGATAACTTATCAGGCTCTTTATGAGCGCCGCAAATTTGTATGAGGTCAATTTTTTCAGCCGCGCTTAAATGGCTTATTGTGCTTAGCTTTGTGGCTTGCTGAGCGAAGAGAGTCGAAAATTGAGTGTGTGCCTTTGGTACCTTAGCGGCGTTGCCTATATCATTGATACCTTTTATATTGGCTGCTTTATTCACGTTTTCATTTGTATGTTCTGAGGTAAATAAAAATGAATTAAGGCTACTCATTAATAGTGCCCAGCGCTGTGATAGATTCAATTGCATTTGCCCTGCGAAATATAGCGCAGTCTGTACCGTTTCACGTATCTGAGTATTAGCCCAAGCTTGATGTAGTGGGGCAAAATATTCTGTGAGCGCACCAATCTCAAACAGTTGTTGCCAGTATACCTGCGGCGATAGCTGCATGGTTGCACGGCTAGATTCTTGCCAAATGCGCTCTGCACTTAAATGTGCAAGCTCTCCAGAGTCGACCAATTGGCGCATCAAACTCAAAGTTTCATCAGCAATGACAAAACCTAGGTCGTAATAACGGCTATAGAAGCGAGCGGTTCGAAGCACTCGTAGAGGGTCTTCGCTAAATGCACCTGATACATGACGCAAGGTTTTGCTTTCTATATCAGCCATGCCACCATAATAGTCAATGACGTCACCGTTGATTGGCGTATCATCAGTTAAGCTGGTGACTTCTATGGCCATGGCATTAATCGTCAAGTCTCGACGTTGTAGATCCTCTTTTAAGCTGACGTCAGGACTGGCATGTACGCTAAAGCCTTTATACCCCAAGCCTTCTTTGCGTTCAGTGCGTGCCAGTGCGTATTCTTCATGGCTATTAGGATGCAAAAATACAGGGAAATCTGCACCCACTTGCTGGAACCCTGCATCAAGCATTTCTGCAACAGTTGCACCAACGACGACAAAATCTTTGTCTTTAATAGGACGTGCTAACAGTTGATCGCGTACCGCGCCGCCGACAAGGTAAATTTGCATGAATGCCTCTATCTTTTATTTTTATTGAGCCAGTGATGACTGATACTGAATAAGGCTACGTTGCATCTTAGCCAATGTATAACAAGCAAAAAAAACCAGTCAACGCTATTTAATAGCATTGACTGGTTTTAGTATAGCAGACAGTCTCTATAAATGAATAACAGAGACCATCTTGATAATACATACTACTAGGTAGCGCAGGATATATTACTGATTTTCGCTCGCCAAATCTTGAGCTTCAGTAACGGAAAGAGCAGTCATATTGACGATACCACGTGCAGTTGCTGATGGTGTGAGAATATGTACTGGTTTGCTAGTACCTAATAAAATAGGACCAATAGAGGCGCTACCAGTTGCTGTCTTGAGTAAGTTAAAGGCAATATTTGAGGCGTCAAGTGTTGGTAAGATGAGCAGATTTGCAGCACCTTTCAACGGACTTGATGGCATATTATTTAAACGAATATGTTCATTCAACGCGGCGTCACCTTGCATCTCGCCGTCGAATTCAAAGTCTACATTCATATCTGTCAGCAGTTCATAGACCTTGCGCATTTTTACAGCACTGGTGCGATTTGAGGCGCCAAAGTTAGAGTGAGAAACTAGCGCGACACGTGGTGTAATACCAAAGCGACGTAATTGATTAACCGCCAAGATAGTCATTTCAGCCAATTGTTCAGCCGTTGGATCTTCGTGGATATAAGTATCGGCGATGAAAATATTACGATCTTGCATGAGTACCGCATTCATAGCATAGAAGTCGTTCACACCTTCTTTTTTGCCAATAACGCTTTGTACATATTTTAAGTGCAACTGATAATGGCTAAACGTACCACATACCATGCCATCTGCAGCGCCATTTTCGACCAATAGTGAGCCGATTAATGTGGTCTTACGACGAACATCACGACGAGCAAGTTCAATACTCACACCAAGACGTTTGTTCTTCTCGTAGTAACCCTGCCAGTAATCTTTATAACGAGGATCATCATCGATATTGACGATAGAAATGTTCACACCATCTTTTAGACGTAACCCTAATTTTTCGATATTGGCTTCGATGACTGAAGGACGACCAATTAAAATAGGTTGTGCTAGCTTTTCATCAACGACCACTTGCACAGCAAGTAAGATATTATTGTCTTCACCTTCACAGTAAACGATACGTTTCGGATCGGCTTTAGCGCGAGCAAAGATTGGTTTCATCACGAATGCAGAGTTATAGACAAACTCAGACAGGCGCTGACGATAAGCTTGCATATCAGCGATAGGTAAGGTTGCAACGCCTGAGTCCATCGCAGCTTGAGCGACCGCAGACGCGATCTCGATGATTAGGTTTGGCTCTAAAGGCCCTGGAATCAAGTAATCACGACCGAAACTTTGCATTTTTTCAATGTTTCTAGCGCTGGTGGTCGGTGTTGCTTCAACGTGTGCCATCGCAGCGATAGCTTTTACACAAGCGACTTTCATCTCTTCGTTAACAGTCGTGGCACCAACATCTAATGCGCCGCGGAAGATATAAGGGAAGCATAAAGCGTTGTTTACTTGGTTTGGATAGTCTGAGCGACCCGTTGCCATGATAACATCTGGACGTACGGCGTGCGCCAATTCTGGCATGATCTCAGGCGTTGGGTTAGCAAGTGCAAAGACGATAGGGTCTTTTGCCATACGACGAACCATATCTTCAGATAACGTGCCAGGCATCGATAGACCAAGGAACATATCGACATCATCCATCACTTCGTCGATAGTGGTCGCCGTCGTCTCACGGGCATAGCGCTGTTTGGTTTCGTCAAGATTTTCACGGATAGTCGTAATGATACCGCGTGAATCTGAAACAAAGATATTGTTTTTGTTTACACCAAGTGCGCAAATAATATCTAAACAAGAAATGGCGGCGGCACCGGCACCTGAACAGACGATTTTAATCTCTTCGATTTTTTTGCCAGTAATCAATAGCGCGTTGAGCATCGCTGCTGCAACAATGATTGACGTACCATGTTGGTCATCATGAAAGACTGGAATGTTCATACGCTTACGTAATTCACGCTCAATTTTGAAACATTCTGGTGCTTTGATGTCTTCTAGATTGATGCCACCGAAAGTAGGCTCAAGAGAGGCAACAGCTTCGATGAATTTGTCTGGATCATTTTGTGCAATTTCAATATCAAAAACATCGATACCTGCGAATTTTTTGAATAGAACCCCTTTACCTTCCATCACAGGCTTCGATGCCAATGGCCCGATATTACCTAGACCCAGTACCGCGGTACCGTTGGTGATAACACCAACCAAGTTGCTACGGGCGGTATATTTAGCCGCTAACGTCGGATCTCTTTGAATCTCAAGACAAGGAACTGCCACACCTGGTGAATAGGCAAGTGCTAAGTCACGTTGGTTTGCCAACTGCTTAATAGGGGTGACAGAGATTTTGCCTGGACGTGGGAACTCATGATAATGTAAGGCAGCTTGTTCAAACTGCTCTTTTTCTGTACTAAGGTTATCCGTATTCAAAGTGGTATCGTCATTCATAATAATTGCCATGGTTAGAATAAATTGGAATAAAGTAAATGGAGATAAAAATAACGTTTTACCCTCAAAAAATCATGGAATAATAATCCTCTAAGGGCAACGTGACGCTAAACAGTTAATAATTCAAAGTGTCAGGATTAGCGATTAAGCATTGAGCCAAAAAAGTAATCTAGTGGAATAGTTATTCTAGCACTATTGCCAATTCACTGCCTAGTCAGCTGCCGTGAACGGCAAGAATAATATAGTAAAATGATATTCATTATTTAGCCAATTAATAATGCCAAAAAATAGGGTTAAATATCAACCTTAATCTCATAATGTTTCAAAATATTACAGAATAGCATTTTAATAACATATCATTAAGACGAGCAACTAATCGGCATTTGCGGCGCATGTGGGGTAGGCGGCATCGTATCGAGAAGGGTAGCGATTGCTTGTACCTGATAAGGGTTAGCCAGTAAATCGAATACTCGACTCACTTCTTCGAACTGTCCTTGTTCTGCTGCCGTAATGGCACGCTGCGCCATACTATTACGCAGTACATAAACAGGATTATTGTGCTGCATATCATCGATAGCTTGCTCAAGTGGCTGCTGCTGTATTTGCGCCATATAACGAGTCGACCAATCTTGCCAGACTTGCTGGGCATCATCGCTAAGCTCATTCGTCATGGTTGACAATAGCTGCTCTTCATAATGGTGCCCATTCGGCGCGACCAAACCGAGTAGCGCACGGAAGCTATTGGTATAGTCCAGCAAGTTGTCTTCTAACAAGGTTGACCATTCAAAAGCCAAGGTTAGACTCTCTTTTGCATGCGGCAGCCCAAGCTTACGACAAAGCCCTTGCTGATAGTGCTGCATAAATGTGGCTTCATAAGGCGCTAGACAGTCTGCTAACGCCTCACGTGTTACGCCCTCTAAGCGCATAAAATGTGGCAGCCAAGCATTGAGATTCCAGTGACCAATAGCAGGTTGATTCTGATAAGCGTAGCGACCAGTATGATCAGAGTGGTTGTTGATCCAAGCAGGATTAAAACGCTCCATAAAACCAAATGGACCAAAGTCTAAGGTGCTACCAGTGATAGAGAGGTTGTCAGTATTCATCACGCCATGCGCAAAGCCAATCAGTTGCCAGTCAGCGATCATTCGTGCGGTTCGCTCAACCACCGTGGTTAAAAATGTCAGTATCGGAGCGTCACTATCACGGCACTCTGGATAATAAGTGTCGATCATATAATCGGTGAACTCAGTGAGCAAATCGGGCGCAAAGCTGGCAATCCACTCGATATGACCCAAACGAATGTGACTATCAGCCACGCGCATCAATGCCGCACCTGCTTCCATGCGCTCACGGCGCACCCTCGTATCGGAGACAACAAATCCCAAAGCATTAGAGGAAGGAACACCTAATTGTGTAAGGGCATGACCACATAAATACTCGCGAATAGTGCTGCGCAAGACAGCGCGACCATCACCCATCCGCGAGTAAGGCGTCAGACCAATACCCTTAAGGTGCAAGTCTTGCAATTGATTATTGTTATCGAGCACTTGTGCCATCAGCAAGCCGCGTCCATCACCCAATTGACCTGCCCATTGCCCAAATTGGTGACCCGCATAAACCATGGCCAATGGCTTAAAATCCGCTGGCATGTATTGACCACCGAGTATCTCTACCCAATGTGTCATCAGATCTTCATCATCTGTCCAGCCTAACTGCTGCGCAACTTGCATGTTGAAGTGTCCAGCACGTGGATTGTCCAGCGGCGTCGGCGGTTGCTCATGATAAAGGCGAGTGTCTAGATTGACATAGGTATTTTGATAGCGCATACAAGCCGTTCCTGCTTTTGAAATATAAGTAAAGTGTAGGGGCGATAAAAGCACTATAGCATAGCCTTGATATTACATCGTTTCACTCTGTCCATCTCTTGTAATAGCGCACCCAAAAACCATGAGCAATATTGAATGCATTTAGCCTATCAAACAAAGATATTGCTTCCACTTGTCCTTTTGATTTCTATAAATCAATGTTCGACACGATCTATAAAGGATGAGCAAAAAAATCCCTCTATCTGCTACAGATAGAGGGAAGGAGAAGCTTTACAATTATCGTTCATCACAAAGGTAATAAAATACAGTTTAATAATCAGCGATTATGCCGCTTTTTTACTGATGCCGATAGAGCGAAACGCGGTTTTTAAATTGCTATTATGCTCAAGAATTTTTTGTTCAATTTTGGCATAGTCGTGCTTTAGCTCATCTTCCACTTCATGCAAGCGATCGGCATATTCTGTTTTTTTCAGCTCAATCGTTTTGGCTTTGAGTGCTTGCCATTCTTCAACAGTCTGCATAAAGGCATCATATTCAAACTTAATACGGTCTTGGAAGCTCTTCATCGCATGAGGAAGATCAATGCCGCTTACTGCTGCTGTATCGATTTGCTGCTGAGCCGCTTTAAATTGCATTTGTACTTCTGCATGCTTGATAGTGGTGTCATCAACGGTACGTAGCTCACTGGTTAAGCCCAGCTTCGACAAGCCAGCAATCAGCCATTTAGTAGGATCATACTGCCACCATTTTACCCCGTTACGATAATCGTATTGGAAGAAGTGATGGTAGTTATGATAACCCTCACCCCATGTAAAGATAGCTAAGAAGAAGTTATCACGGGCAGTATTGGTATCCGTATAAGGACGCGTGCCAAACATATGACATAGCGAGTTAATAAAGAAGGTAAAGTGGTGCGTCAGTACCAGACGTAGTAAGCCTACGATGACCAAAGTACCCCAAACATCACCCAATAACCAACCGATCGCAGCGACCACACCGATGTTCAATGCCGCAACCCATAAACCGTAATATTTATGCTGAATTTGCAGCGTTCTATCTTTGGTTAGGTCAGGGATATTTTTATAGTCAAATTTACCGCTAGGATAATTGCGTAGCATCCAGCCCATGTGACTAAAGAAAAAGCCACGCTTTGCTGAGTACGGGTCTTCTAAGCGATCATCGACATGACGATGATGCGTACGGTGACCAGAAACCCAATCAAACGCTGAACCTTGTACGGCAAAGGTGGAACCTAGCAATAAAAAGTTTTTGACGATCGGATGCGCTTTATAAGCACGATGCGATAGCAGGCGATGATAACCCGCCGTAATACTAATACCTGTCCATACCATAAAGGCACCAAATACGCCCCAAACTGGCGCGCTAACATCATGAGTAAACAAATACCATGGTGTAATGATCGCAGCAGCAATAGGTGTGGCTACCAAGATAGTCGCTGGAATCCAGTTGATCGGCGCTTTTGTAAACTCAAACTCGCGCATATCAATGCTGTCTTCTTTAGTAGAGACATCTTGCTCTCCCGCAGCATGGGCGTAGTTGCGTTTGGCAACAGGCTGCTCATTAAGCGAGCTTGCAGTTTTACTCTCGTCAAAACGTGTCTTAAAACGTGTGGCTTGAGTGCTGGCGGCTTTGATAAGCGTATCACCAGATTTGATAGCGAAACGTAAGCCTTTAAGCGGTAAGCCAAGTGCTTTTTTTGCAATCATATAATATCCCTAGCGGTATTAATTTAAGCCTATATGATACCTTAAAAAATCAATAAAGTGAACAGTTATACACTGTAAAAATATTGCTAAATAACAATAACTTGTATCGATTATGGAATGTATTGACGAAAATAATGGATGACTTATCAGGCATTGAGGAGAAGTGTAAGTAACACCATAGATATGTAGATGATTTTAAATAAATCAAATAAAGGCGATGCTTATTCACCCAGCAGTAAATGACTTGGATAATCAGTGATGATAACGTCAGCTTGCCATGCGATCAGCTGTTTAATCGTGTCAATATCATTGACCGTCCACGCACTCACTGGCAAGCCATAACAGTGGCTATGTTTAATGACTGTTCGACTAATCAGCGGATAGTGGATACCTAGCTGAATACAGCCAAGTTGCAAGGCGGTATTCGGTGCAGTCATTAAGACTTCAGGTGTGCGAATGAGCAAGCCGCGAGAGATATGCTTTAGTAATGGATGACGTTGCAAGCGAATATGTAGCTCTACATCAAAGCTGGTCAGCACAATGGGTAGTTTGGCAAGTGGGCTATCGATGAGGCTGCGTGTCAATGCTTTTACCAATTTAGCGTAATCAGTACGGTCATGCGTCTTAATCTCCAGTTCAATCTCAGTAAAGCCCTTTAGCAACGGCACTACCTGCCCTAATGTGATAATCTGATGACCAAACTGCGAATGGCGTTGAATCTCAGTAAGATTCAACTGATCAACACGTGCTTGCTGACCACACATGCGTTGCAGCGTGTCATCATGAAACACGATTAAATGACCATCCGCGCTCAGTTGTACATCAAACTCAACCCCTGCTAGACCCTGAGTGTTAAGACGTTGAGCATACTCAAAGCCTGAAAAGGTATTTTCTAATGCTTCGCCGCGCGCACCGCGATGACCCAATAAAAGCGTGTTTTCAAAATTTTTCATAATTTATATGGTTGGTTAGTGATACGCGCAATCATATAGTGCTAAAACAATAGCGTCTAATAAAATTTGCTCAATAAAGCAATGTTACTATGTGGTTCCTTTTATCCAAAAACTTTATAGATATGAGCTGAGCGAAATCTTAGAATAGGTTTACTGTCTGTCAAACATTCAACAGACCTAGTTGATCGCGATAGTCTAAAAGCGTATTTACAGCGAATTCATAAGTATGTATTTGTTATGTTTTTGCAACTAAATACAGGTTTTATCTATAATGAGGGGCGTTATTTGTATATCCATGGGCTACACTAATGAACATTTTATTTAAACACCGTATAATAATCTGGTTTTCAAACCTAGGGCAGCTAGGGTTGCGGTTTGAACATCAATCACTGTCCATCAGTGGCGGTACGTATTAGTAAATTGGGAGCAAAAGAAATATGAGCGTAGCAAATAAAAACGTGAGCAAGTGGTATAAAGTGGCTGGTATTGGCATGGTATGTGGTTTAGCGCTTGCTGGCTGTGATCGCTCAGAGAAGGAAGATACCACCGAGACGGCAGAGCTCACAGAGCAAGAGTCTGCGTCTACTGAAAACACCGCAGCTACTGCGGTGAGCTGTGATGACCCAATGGTACAAGATCGTCTCAAAACGGCTTTAAAAAACACGCTCAATCAACAAGCACAAACGCTGGCTGCCAACTACGCAAATGATGCAGAGATCAGTCTCGCTAGCGGCGCTATCACTAATAAAACCAACGGCATTGTGATTGATGTACAAAATGCTGCAGTCTTACAAGCAGCCAATGACAATGGTATGACGACTTGTCAGGCAAGTGTGAGCATGACGTTGCCAAGCGAAGATTTGTATCAAGCCAGTCAAGTACAAGCAGCCAACAATCTGCCGAGCCTACAATCACGCTTAGCGCAAAATAACATTCGTATCAACAATAACATGTTGGTTGATGATGCCTTTACCTATGTCGTTGGTACTCAAGGCGGTCAAGTACGCACACGTATTGCTGGGCAGCCAGCATTGATTACTGTGGTCGCCGATGTGATGGCAGGTTCTGTATTTAAATCAGCGATGGATGAGCAGCGCGCCCAACGTAGCACTGAGCGCCGTGCAGCACAAAACGATGACAGTCAGTCAGCACCCGTTCGTCAGCCTCAAGTAGTCAAGCCAGTTGAGCCGATTCGTCCTACTCAGCCTGCCACGCCGCCGACTATTAACAATCCAAGCAGTAGTAATACGGATAATAGCAGCGCGTCAGCCACTCCTGAAGTTAAAACCCCAGCCACACCCGCTGTACCGAAATCAGTACCTAAAGATGAAAGTATCGATATGGTTATTATTGAAGATGACAGCGCTACTTACTAATTAGTAAGATTTAGGCTGTTGTCGAATAATATTGTCGTCACTGAATAGTATCGATTAGTCAGTAAAAAGCCCGCAGTGTTAAGGTTGCGGGCTTTTTTATATTTTATTCTAGACCTTGATTCTAGGGTGTTATTTTAGCGTTTTAGTTAACTGAAGTAGTCTTGCGCAATTATTTTTTATCAGCGAATTTTTGTAATACCTGACTGTCCCATAAGACTTCAGAGACTTTGTTGGGATCTGTACAAAAGCGAGCAGCGACAAACAACCAATCCGATAAGCGATTGATAAAGCTCACGGCCGTACTGCGAATCGCTTGTGGTCGCTCTTGTTGTAATAGCACTGCTTGGCGCTCAGCACGGCGACAGACTGTACGCGCAACGTGCAGTTGGCTGACCAATACCGAACCTGTGGGCAAGATAAAATCTTTTAGCGGCGGCAAGGTGGTATTCATCGCATCAATTTGCTGTTCTAACCATGTAATGTGAGTGGCATTGACGCCTTCATATTCTGGCATAGCCAGCTCACCGCCGATGTTAAACAATAAATGCTGAATGATGACTAAAGCTTGAGAAAACTCTTTCTCTATAGACTGCCCTTTATTATGCTGTAATTGAGCACGTACCAGACCGATATGTGAGTTAAGCTCGTCGATATCACCCATGACACTAAATAAGTTGTCTGCTTTGCTGACGCGGCTGCCATCAGCCATGCCAGTGCTACCATCATCTCCAGTACGCGTATATATTTTGCTTAAACGATTGCCCATATCTAAATCCTTAACAGTTTTTTATGATTGAATGATGTTAGTTGCGGGCTCATTGTAGTATTTTATGGCTGTTTTCGCTAAGATAATGGGTTAAGTTTTATATTGCTGCTATTTTTGCCGCTGCTTTTACATTCATAACAACCGTAATCAGTGCTATTTAATACCCAAGCATTGATTGTATTTTTGTTTTTATTTTATCTATTTCATTTATATTAAAAGGCTTTTTAACCATGACCACACCACTTGCCGATGCGATGTCTCAGCTTGCTATTTATGACTCACTGACTGGCGGAAAACGTCAGTTTGTACCACTCAAATCAGGGCAAGTAGGCATGTATGTGTGCGGTATGACCGTTTATGATTATTGTCATATCGGTCATGCGCGAGTGATGGTTGGTTTCGATATGGTAGTGCGCTGGTTGGCTCAGTTAGGCTATGACGTTAATTATGTGCGCAATATCACCGATATCGATGACAAAATCATCGCTCGTGCCGCTGAGAACGGCGAAGAGATTGGTACGTTAACACAGCGTTTTATTGAAGCCATGCACGAAGATGCAACCGCTCTTGGTTGCGAGATGCCAGACGCTGAGCCACGCGCAACTGATCATATCGATGACATGCAGAAAATGATTGAGACATTGGTTACAGGTGATTATGCTTACGCAGGCGACAATGGTGATGTCTACTATGCCGTCGATAACTTTGCAGATTATGGTAAATTGTCTAAGCGTAATCTCGATGAGATGCAAGCAGGTTCACGTGTCGATGTCGAAAATGACAAGCGCAATCCGTTTGATTTTGTCTTATGGAAGGCAGCAAAACCTAATGAGCCACAATGGGCATCACCATGGGGCCAAGGGCGTCCAGGTTGGCATATCGAATGCTCAGCGATGTCGACCAAGTGCTTAGGTAATACCTTTGATATTCATGGCGGTGGTCATGACTTGCAATTTCCGCATCACGAAAACGAGATAGCGCAGTCTGAAGCCGCGACTGGCTGTGAATACGCGCGTAACTGGATGCATGTTGGTTTCATTAATGTCGATGGCGAAAAAATGTCCAAGTCGTTGGGTAACTTTTTTACTATTCGTGATGTGATGGCAAAATATCTGCCTGAAACGGTGCGCTTTTTCTTATTATCAAGCCATTATCGCAGCCAAGTCAATTTTTCTGATAACGCATTGGACGAAGCACATAATAGCCTAAGCAGATTATATAATGCGTTAAAATTGGCCGAACAGCAAAAAGGGCAGGCGCTCGTCGTCAGTGATACGCTGATAAATGATGCTTATAGCAGTAGTGCTGGACAAGATTTCATCAAAGCCATGAACGATGACTTTAATAGTTCAACGGCGATTAGTGTATTGTTTGGGCTGGCGCGTGATATTAATAAAGCCATTAAAGCCGAAGATGTAGACACTGCATGGCAATTAGCAGAGCAGCTCAAAGCGTTGGCACAGGTACTCAATATTTTACAGCAGCCAGTTCAACAGTTTTTGCAAGCAGTGATTGGTGACAAGGCAGATGATGGTTTAACCGATGACACTATCGATGGTTTAATCATTGAGCGTGCGGATGCCAAAACCAATAAAAACTTTGCGCGTGCTGATGAGATACGTGAGCAACTAAAAGATGCTGGTATTGAGCTTGAAGACAGCCGTGCTGGCACGACATGGCGCCGCGCTTAAGGCAATCATGTTACAGAACACCCATATAGATAGTCATAAACTAAGTCAGCTTTGAGCTGGCTTTTTTTATAGACTAAACTAGGGCGTATCATCATTTTAAAAATGGTGCTAAGAACAAGATAAATTGCAGTCAAACCAGAAAGATGAAGCTAAATTGGCTATGCAATATATGTAAGAACAAGCTTTGTAGGCAAACTTCAAGAGATGCAAACATCAAGTGAATTAATGGCTTTTAAAATATGAATATTCTCAAAAAAAGCATTGTTGGCGGTCATTGTATAGCAATTGATACCGACAGTGACCACTATCCTAACCCCCAGCGTTGGAATGTGCGCGCCAGTATTTTGTCATTACTATTGGTTTTTTTTATAGTCAGCATGAATGCTGTGTTTGCACCCGCTAATGCTGCAAGCACTAGCGATAGCGAACAAGCTGCGGGTGAGCAGTCCAACTCATCATCGAATTCAATCAGCAAGCCCGATAATCTAGCTGAATATGCCACTCAGAAAATCAATACAATTAAAGACGAAAGCCTCAGCATCTCTGGTGTTGCAGAAGAAATATTTGATCCTACCGAGCGCAATGTAGTAGAGCAAGCGGGTAATTTGCAGGGAGATTCTGGACTGACGGGTGAATACAATGAAAGTTATTATTTGCTAGACAAGCTCAATGTAGGCTTGCCGCCATTATCGGAGCCGCCAAATTTAACCACGCCACTGGCGACTTTAGAGTTTTTTCAGTCAGCGGTCATGAAGCAACAATACGACTTGGCTGCTTATGCACTTAACATGAATTTAATCGATCAGAAAATTCAGCGTAACCACGCGCTTGAGTTATCAAAACGGTTGGATTTTTTGTTAACGGAAAAAGAGCTTTACGTTTTTGATGATCTGCCAGATCGCCCAGATGGTTTAATCGAGCCACCACTTGGTAATACCAGTAGTATCATGGGCATCCCTAGACGCTCGATTCAGCTAGGCTATATCTACTATCGTGAGCGCCGTGTTCCCATCTATTTGCAACGAGTACGGGTTGGTGAGGCTGCGCCTATTTGGGTGTTTTCTGCACAGACAGTTGATAATATCGACAATCTCTATGAACAATATCATCCAGCGGAATTTGAGCGTTATTTACCTGGGTGGTTAAAACTTAAGATTTTCAGTATCGCACTATGGGAGTTTTTGGCATTAGCACTGTTTTTCTTAGTGACCATGAGAGTAGGATGGTTACTTAGTAAAGGCACGGAAAAAATCATTAGTCGTTATATCGACGATGAAAAATACAGTAATTATGTTGGTAGTACGAATGGCGTAGCAGATTTGGTCAATAAGCTGACCGTGCCGTTGACTTTTACCATCAGTTTTTCGCTTGTCTTTACTTTGGTGTCAGGCGGCTTTCCCTATTTAGATGCGGTTGCGTCATCGACTCGTCCGCTTATCTGGATTGGGCTAGTATTTAGCACCTTATGGCTTGGCATTCGCGTTATTAACTTTTTTGCTAATCGCTATCAAAGCCTACAAATTGAAAATCTGGCTGAAGAGCACTTTGATAAAGAGCGCCGTCGCCGTACTTATGTATCGATATTTCGCCGCGTCTTTATTTTTGTCATGATTTTGGGCAGTATTTGGATTGGTCTCAGTGAATTTGCCAACATGGAAGGCCTTGGTAAGACGCTATTGACCTCGGCTGGTATCGCAGGCGTGGTCATTGGAATTGCCGCGCAGCCGATACTGGGTAACATTATTGCTGGGGTACAGGTGGCCGTGACCCAGCCGGTACGGATTGGCGACAGTGTGATAATGGATGGCAACTTTAGTACCGTTGAAGACCTGCGTTATACGTATGCGGTACTCAAAACATGGGATGAACGTCGATTGATCGTGCCGATGCGCGAACTGATCACCGAAACGGTAGAAAACTGGTCACATACAGAAGTACATCAGACCTGTCCTGTGTTTTTATATGTCGATTATGGTGCAGATATCGACGCCATTCGCCAGCAATTTATATCGGCGGTTAAAGACAATAAGCTTTGGGACAACAAAACTGAGCCTGAAATGTTTGTCGTTGAGGTGACTGCCAACATTATTCACTTGCGCGGCGCTGTTTCAGCGGTAGGTCCCATAGAAGCATGGACACTGGCCTGTGAGATACGTGAGCAGATGTTGAATTACTTATATAGCAAACAAAAAGCTTATCTGCCTGCTGAACGTTTGATATTGAAGGGTAAAGACTAGTAACCGACGATTGAGTATATTTTCTATGCTTTTAAATAGCTGAGCTTTACAGACGTCGATATCGATAGACAAGCGCTAGCAAAATAAGCTGACAAATATAGCATGCGATTTGTCTGATTATTTGTTATAATATGGCGTTATTTTTAAGGGATAAATGAGCGATTAAGAGTAGGGGCGCGCTATATTTGTGCAAACTTATTAGCATCAATCAATTGCAATTTTCGAGTGTCTCTGTTTGTTTAATCACAAACACCGGCTGGCTCATTGCTGATTATCTAAAACTTTGTGATACAAGGTCTTTAATTTTAAGACTTTAGCTTCATAAAGTCATATCGGTGATTTTGGTTGATTGTCTTAATGCCAAAAATATCCCACCCATCAAAATAACCACCACTAGGGGTCTGTATGTTGCGAATTGTCGATGAAGCCTTAACCTTTGATGACGTTTTATTGTTGCCAGCTTATTCTGAAGTCTTGCCAAAAACTGCCGATCTGACTACCCGTTTGACCAAAAATATCACGCTGAATCTACCGCTGATTTCTGCCGCGATGGATACTGTGACCGAATCTGAAATGGCCATTACGATGGCACAGCTAGGCGGTATGGGTATCTTGCACAAGAGCATGGATATCGCCAAGCAAGCCACACAAGTACGCCGCGTCAAAAAATTTGAAGCAGGTACGGTTGTAGATCCGATTACTGTGCATCCAGAGATGACGATTGGTGATCTGCTACAGCTGACGCAAGACAATAATATCTCAGGCGTACCTGTGGTAGAAAGAGGCACTGATAATGTCGTGGGTATTGTGACTCACAGAGATTGGCGCTTTGAAACCAATCTGTCTTTGCCAGTTAGTAAAATCATGACGCCAAAAGATCAGTTGGTGACAGTACATGAAGGTGAAAGCAACGAAAACATCAAGTGTCTGCTACATGAGCACCGCATTGAAAAAGTCATTGTTATCGACGATCATTTCCGCTTACGTGGTTTGATTACGGTTAATGATTTTTCAAAAGCTGAAAACAATCCAAATGCTTGTAAAGATGAGCAAGGTCGTCTGCGTGTTGGTGCTGCTGTTGGTACTGGTGCAGATACCCAAGCGCGTGTTGAAGCGTTAATCGCTGCTGACGTCGATATCATCGTGGTTGATACCGCACATGGTCATTCAAAAGGCGTGATTGATAAGGTGTCTTGGATTAAGAAAAACTACCCACACGTGCAAGTCATCGGTGGCAATATCGCAACAGGGGATGCCGCACTTGCACTACGTGATGCAGGCGCTGATGCGGTAAAAGTCGGTATTGGCCCTGGTTCTATCTGTACTACGCGTATCATCGCTGGTATCGGTGTGCCGCAAATCTCAGCTATCGATAACGTCGCTAGCGCATTAAAAGACAGTATTCCACTGATTGCTGATGGCGGTATTCGCTATTCAGGTGATATGGCAAAAGCCATCGCCGCTGGTGCTTCGTGCATCATGGTAGGCTCATTGATGGCGGGTACTGAAGAAGCGCCGGGTGAAGTTGAGCTGTTCCAAGGTCGTTACTACAAAGCTTACCGCGGTATGGGTAGCCTTGGTGCGATGTCAGGCTCAAATGGCTCATCAGATCGTTACTTCCAAGATGCTAAAGATGGCGTAGAAAAATTAGTACCAGAAGGTATCGAAGGCCGAGTTCCTTATAAAGGTCCAGTTGCTGGTATTGTTAATCAGTTGGTTGGCGGTTTGCGCTCATCAATGGGTTATACTGGCTCTGCGACCATCGAAGATATGCGTACCAATCCGCAATTCATTAAGGTGACATCGGCAGGTATGAAAGAGTCGCATGTCCATGATGTTCAAATCACTAAAGAAGCACCGAACTATCGTGTGAACTAAAAGGTATTTTATAGTCCTGCATTACGTCAATGATAGCTATTTTGCAGGGCTGCAGTGACCTTAAGATACAAACAGCCAACAATGCCTTGTTATTGTTGGCTGTTTTTTTTGTAAAATACACAAGCGGATTATAATAATAACTAATTAGACTGTTTATACGTTATTGTTTGCGTATTCGTCTGGTTTTCACTCTTAGATTTGGGAGCATACATAATGAGCTACTTTGGCACCGATGGTATTCGCGGAAAATTCGGTGAGTCGCCGATCACACCAGACTTTATTTTAAAATTGGGCTATGTGACGGGACGTGTGCTGATAGAGAATAATGACAATCCTGCGCGCAAGCCAAGCGTGGTCATCGGTAAGGATACGCGGCTGTCAGGTTATGTGATTGAAGGCGCATTGCAAGCGGGGTTTAATGCCGCTGGTGTTGATGTGCATATGCTTGGACCATTACCCACACCAGCGATTGCGCATTTGACCCGTAGTTTCAATGCAGATGCTGGGGTAGTTATTTCAGCGTCGCACAATCCTTACTATGATAACGGTATCAAGCTGTTTTCAGGTGATGGCAAAAAGCTGACTGATGAGATGCAAAACTCTATTAATGACAAGCTAAAAGCGATTATGAGTGCCTCTGAGGCGGACAATAACGTGATTATGCCTATTCTTGATCCAGCACAATTAGGGAAAAACAATCGAATCAATGATGCCAAAGGTCGCTATATCGAATTCTGTAAAGGCAGTTTTCCCTATCAGTACGACTTAAGTCATCTGACTGTCGTTGTAGATTGTGCCAATGGTGCAGGCTATAGCGTGGCACCGAGAGTCATGCGTGAATTGGGTGCCAATGTGATTGCTATTAACAATACGCCTGATGGCGTCAATATCAATGCCGACTGCGGCTCTACCCATCCTGAAGGCTTACAGAAAGCAGTGATTGAGCACGAGGCAGATGTTGGTATCGCACTAGACGGTGATGGCGATCGTATTGTGATGGTTGATGAGGCTGGTAATCTGGTCGACGGCGATGGCATTTTATACGTACTTGCTACCCAAGGTCATACTAAGGCGAAAGGTGTGGTTGGTACGCTCATGAGTAACATGGGCTTAGAGTTGGCACTCAAAGCGGCAGATATTAAATTTACACGTGCAAAAGTAGGCGATCGTTATGTGATGCATGAGCTTGAAGCGAATGGCTGGATACTGGGCGGCGAACCATCGGGTCATATTCTATGTTTAGATAAGAGTCGTACGGGTGATGCCATTATCGCCGGCTTGCAAGTGCTTGCGGTGATGGAAGCACGTGGTAAAGCGCTGAGTGATTTGACCGAAGGCTTTGAAAAATTGCCACAAAAACTGGTCAATGTGAGCTTAAGTAAAATGCAAGATCCGTTTGAGCATGAAGAGCTGGTTGCTGCTTTTGCAAAAGCACAGGCCACTTTAGAGGGTCGTGGTCGTCTACTCATTCGCCAATCAGGTACAGAACCTATGATACGTGTGATGGTTGAGTCGGATGATGAAATAGAATGTGACGTGTTGGCAAATGATTTGGCTGACCATATCAAAGCAGTATTGGGTTAACGTCATAATATAGTTATATTAAAATAAGGAAGATTTTATGAGCATGGATTTTACCGATCAGCGTTTGTCATACGAAAAAGGTGAGCTTGATCAACAGTCCGTCCCAGACTCTCCATTTGAGCTACTAAAAGAATGGATGAATGAGGCAATAGTACAAAAGGTGCAAGAGCCTTATGCGATGAGTCTGGCGACGTGCGGTGCTGATAATAAGCCTAGCGTGCGCATCGTACTTATGCGTGAGATTACCGAAAATGGTGTGGTGTTTTATACCAACTATGAAAGCGCTAAAGGTCAAGATATTGCCGAAAACCCGAATGCCGAAGCGCTATTCTTTTGGCATGAGCTGGAGCGTCAAGTACGTATTAGTGGCAGCATTGCTAAAATCGATGCTAATAAGTCAGCTGCTTACTTTCAAAAGCGCCCTCACGACAGTCAAGTGGGTGCATGGGTCAGTCAACCGCAAAGTGGCGAAGTTGCTGATCGTGAGGTGATGCAATCCAAGTTTGATGAGCTACAAAACCAGTATCCAGAAAGTAGCCAAGTGCCAACACCAGCGTTTTGGGGTGGTTATGAGATTAGCATTCATGAGATTGAGTTTTGGCAAGGTCGTGCCAATCGTATGCATGACCGTATTGTCTATACTAAAGACAATGGTGAAAGCTGGAGTACCAAGCGCCTGCTGCCGTAACCCAAGCTCGCTATTCATATTTTCATAGAAGTAGAAAACCCAATCTAGGCGTCATAGTGATTATGACATCTGGACTGGCTTTTTTTTACGGCTTGTCTAGAGCAATTTTAGCAAATAGCTGAGCCTATTTGTGAGAGTTCAACATGCTCTAGTTCGGTTTAGTATCGACATCGACCGACACCGACATACCGGGGCGCAATTGCGCAAGCTCAGGTTGTCCTTGTTCTAAATCTATTCGTACCGGAATACGCTGAGCGATTTTAATATAGTTGCCAGTCGCAGGGTTTGCCGCGCCTGCGCTAAATTCACTGCCAGTCGCTGGCGAGATATTGCTGACATGACCTCGAAACTTAACGCCGCCTAGCGCATCCACATGAATAGTTGCAGGCTCACCGACAGTCATATTTGCCACTTGGGTTTCTTTAAAGTTGGCGATAATCCACACGCCTTTTGGCACCACATACATGAGCTGTGTGCCCGCGCTGACATATTGCCCCGCTTTGACGCTCACTTGACTCAGTTGTCCTGATTCAGGGGCAGTGATAATCGTATTGTCTAAATTAATCTGTGCTTGCTTAGCAACTGCTTCTGCATTTTTAATATTGGCATCGAGTGATGAGCGGCTACCACTGGTTTTTTTGCTGGCTTCAAGGGCGACTTGTAAATTGGCTTCTGCTTGCTGCACGCCCGCTTGTGCTTGCGCGAGCTGAGCTTGGGCATGAGCAACTTCAGCTTTGGATACTGCGCCAATCGCATCAAGCCCTTGATAGCGCTTTACATCTTCGCGTGCACTATCAACGCTAACTTTGGCACTATATAAGTCCGCTTTACGTGCTTCGATTTGTGCCTGACTGGTGCCCGTATCTTGCGCATTGCTTGAGCGGTCGGTCATAGCGACTTCGATATTGGCTTGTGCTTGTTCGAGCTGCTGCAAAAAGGCACGGTCATCTATCTTGACCAATAAATCACCTGCTTGTACATTTTCAAAATCTTGCACTGCCACTTCTGTGACATAGCCAGAAACTTGCGGGCTGATAATCGTTGTTTGACCTTTTACAAAGGCATTATTAGTTTGCTGAACCGTAGGTGTAAAGGGCGGTAGCTTCCACGCATAAAGAATCAAAAGGACGCCAATAATGATTAGTGCAATCAATAAGCCTAGATTAAAGTAAGATTTCTTTTTAGGCGACCAACCCGTAGCGTCAGGAATAGGCTCTTTTGGCGGCATTGGCGTTTCATCCGCATCAGCAACGGACGTTATTATCGAGTCCTCTGTTTTCGGTATAGTCACAGTATCATCATTTTTTGATTGGCTTAGAGGCATCTCTATTGCTGCTGCCTTGGATGATGTCTGATTGTTTTTAGCAGTATTTTGGGTGGCATCTTGAGCGGTGTCTTGATTATGGTCATCAAGATCATTTAACTTGTCTTCGCTCATGATGTGCTCCTAATGAGATTAGTAAACATAGTGGATAACTTTTTAAAATATAGTAATTAGCATAAGAAGGAAAGGTAACAGCAAAAAATCGATATTATTGTCACCTGTTATTTTTTGCCCATCATTTCTGCCAATGCGGCAAGTTCTTTACCAAGTGGATTGCGTTTATGATAAAGGTAATAAAAATAAATCATCAATAAATATAGCGCAGTGATAGTGGCGCCCACGGCCATCAAAAAAAATAAATCGTCATAAGCGGCGACCGTTGCTTGACGTTGCACACCCTGTAGCATTTGGGTCATCGTAGCAGGATCAGTGGTATTCATTGAACTGACCATATCGGCATAATGCATCTGAGTACGAATGGTGGTAAATGCTTGAATACCTGCCGCACCTGCCAAACCGCCGATCGTTTGTGAAATACCAAAAATCACCGAAAAGCTAATAATATAGGCAGGTCCGTTAGCAATGGCGCGAAACATACCTTCAAATACCATTGGTCCCATAAAGTAAACGGCAGCAAAAGCGATTATAAACTGACTGAAATAAAACATATAAGGGGCAGAGTTTAGCGACACACCAGTATCTATCCATGCACCAATCGCAATCAAGGCAACCGCAAAAATCACGGGTCGGCGCAGATCCGTCGCTTTGGTGGTAAAAATGCTAATCACTAATGCCAGTATGCTAGCCACCAAGATGATGGCATAGAAAACAATCAGCTGGTCATTACCATAACCAAGGTTTGCTAATAATCCTGCGGCGCCCACACTTTGCTCAGACAGCAAAATACGCATAACGGCACCAGTAATCATAAAGGCAATAATGGTGCGGCTACGCATCCAGCGCACTTGTAACATAGGGTTTTTGCGGTGCGTCTCAATCCATAAAGCAATCGAGATAGTCACGACGGCAATAATCAGTGGATAGCTAAGCCAAGGCATTGTCCACCATTGAATTCTACCTTGTACTAAAAATACGGATAGGGCGGCAAGACCACTGGCAAAAAAGCCAAAACTCACCAAATCAAGTTTTTCAAAGACCTTTTCCGTGTTGCCCGGTGGTAGCTCAAGAATGTTAATAAGCCCAAAGCAAATCAGCGATAATCCCACTTGAAATAAAAATAAACCTTCAAGCTGACCATCAACGGCTAAATAAGGCGAGATAATCCGTGATAGTGGAATGCCAAACTGCACCAAGCCGAACCCCAATATCAGTCCGCTGATACGCCGAGCAGTTGGCATGCCTTGTAGACAATAAAAAATAGACAATACCGTCATCGCACTAGCCACCACACCACTAAAACCACGGGCGAGCAGTTCTAAATAATAAGGCTCGATGCTGATGCCAGTCATTGTACTGAGCAGATTGCTACTGACCAGCCACTGCATACTGGTGGCTGCCAATAAAAAGAACAAAGTGATTTTGCTAAATAACGACATGCCAAATTGCTGGCGAATTTTGTACAGCAGCACCGTGACACAAGCATTGGTCATATTGTAAGCGACTGATATCCAGCCACCTTCTACTGGTGTTAGGCCCATTTCACCTTGAATTTGAGTGAGATTCGCGACCAATAGACCGTTCTGAAAGCTGGCAGTTAAGCCAATAAAAATACCAATCAGTAAATAAAATATTTTACGGCGCACAGGGTGATCAGGGGTGGCTGGCGAGCCAAGCATGAATGGTCGTTCATGGGGCTTAAACTGGTATTCAGTACTCATGGATGGATAATCTGCGTAGAGGGATAAAATGGTATATAGCCGTTGTTAAACAAGCATCGCGCTCGTCGGATAGTCATGAAACTCAAGGCGTTCAAAGTCATTTAATAAAAAGCCATTTAATAAAAAGCCATTTAACAGAAAGTCATTTAGTAGACTGATAAAACCAAAAAAGTATTCTAAACCCTGTTTTGAATATTTTATCATAATTTTTGTTGAGCATTTATCACGCATAACTCACACATTGAAAATCAAGTTAAAAAGATAAATACATCTGTCTGTCAATGATAGACGATAAGAAACACAGTGCTATAGTCAGAGCACTTTTAAACTGCTACGGTTTTACCCGCCATAGATGTACTCAGTGTACTCTCTGCGGTCGGTCGCCTTATAGCGATTCTAAAATTCCTTGACTATATGTCACATAGCTACGACTCAGATCATTTTTGCCCATAAAAAACAGCTCTATAAAGAGCTGTTTTTTATACACTGAATAGTCGATAAACAGTTAGACCATGGTACTAAATAGAGTGATCATAATTCGCCTCTAAACGCATGCTGCGCTGATAGCTATCAAGACTGGCAAGCTGTAAAGCATACTGCTTGATATGCGGATAATCATCTAACGCTTCACGCTTAGCCAGCATGATTAAGTCAAAAGACAGCATAAAGTCAGCGCCGCTTAGCTTATGACCAACGATAAATGGCTTATCTGCAACTTCCTCGTTTAGATAGCTCAACAATCTGTGTTTTTCTTGACTGATATAACCATCTAAAAACTCGTTATCGACGATACCGGCTTTTTTAGTAAATAGCTCCAGTAATAACGGCAACATGAGCGAGCTTTCAGCAAAGTTAATCCATTGCAGATAATGTCCATAGTCTACGCTATCAGTCGTAGGACGTAAGCGCTCTGGCGCAAATCGCTCAATCAATAACTCAGTGATTGCACCCGATTCGGCATAAAGTTGACCATCCATCTCAATAACCGGAGATTTGCTGAGTGGATGTACCGCCTTTAAACTGTCTGGTGCCAAGTGAGTATTAGGATCGCGTTGATGACTAATGATCTCATAAGGCACGCCCAGCTCTTCTAAAAGCCATAAAATACGTAATGAGCGAGACTGGTTGAGATGATGTAAGCGAATCATGATAGTGGCCTTTTTGCATGGTCTATTATATTAACGTTAAAAAGATATTAGCCTTTCAGCTTAGTGATTAAACGCTTGGCAGCTTCCTCTGATGACGCTGGGTTTTGTCCAGTAATCAGCAAGCCATCTTCGACCACAAATGATTCCCAATCAGCGGCTTTTTCATAGTTACCACCATTGGCTTTTAGTGCATCTTCTACTAAGAATGGCACGACATCTGTTAGACCAACGGCGTCTTCTTCTGAATTGGTAAAGCCAGTCACTGTTTTGCCTTTGACTAAATACTCACCGTCAATTTTGACATTTTTAAGAGCGGCTGGAGAATGACAAACAAAGGCGACAGGTTTGTCTTGTTTGACAAACGTCTCAATCAAATTGATCGAATTTTTATCAACTGCCAAGTCCCATAGTGGACCATGACCGCCTGGATAAAAGACTGAATCAAAATCTTCAGCGTTCATATCAGCGAGTTTTTCAGTATTGGCAAGATGCTTTTGAGCGTCGCTGTCTTCTTTAAAACGCTTGGTATCTTTCGTTTGCGTGTCTTCAGTGTCACTGCTCGGATCAAGCGGTGGCTGCCCGCCAGCAGGAGAAGCAAGTGTCACATTGACACCCGCATCGATAAAAGCATAATAAGGCGCGGCAAACTCTTCTAGCCAAAAGCCCGTTTTTTTGCCAGTATCGCCCAACTTATCATGTGAGGTTAGTACCATTAAAATATTCATAGTCTTCCTTATTTATTATTGATGTTGTTCTTAAATCATGGGTTGTTAGCAGTCATGCTTAATTAATCATCTGTAATCAATATGAGTATTAGCAATGACTGCTAGCGGTATTCATAGAACAGTATTCATGGTTGAGAGGTCATTTTCAGTGGTTGTCTTAGCAAGTTATGTTGTTAAGTCGTTATTTGCGATTCAACCAACTGAGAACCATTGGTTCGGTTATTCAACCTCAGAAACTTTAACCACTGTTTTACCAAAGTTATCGCCATTTAGCATGCGAACAAAGGCGTTTGGTGCATCGTCTAAGCCTTCAGCGATATATTCTTTGGTTTTAACATCGCCTGACTCGATCCATTTGCTCATGGTTTTTAAGAACTCTGGGAAGTGATCGCCATACTCTTCAAAAATAATAAACCCTTTGATGGTGAGACGACGGCTTAGAATGTTGCCCATTAATACGCCTAGACGATCTTTACCATCAGGCAGCTCGGTGGCGTTGTATCGCGAGACCAGACCACAGACTGGGATACGTGCATGCGCATTTAATAATGGCATAACGGCATCAAATACTTTGCCACCGACGTTTTCGTAATAGATATCGATGCCATCTGGGCAAGCCGCTTTTAATTGCTCGGCAAAGTCATCCGCTTTATGGTCAATACAGACATCAAAGCCTAGCTCATTGACAGCAAAGTCACATTTTTCTTTGCCACCAGCCACACCAACGGTACGTAAGCCATATTGGTTGCCAACTTGACCTACCGTTGCACCAACGGGACCCGTTGCAGCAGCGACGACCAAAGTTTCCCCTTTTTGCGGCTTACCGATGTCGGTCAAACCCATGTAACCGGTAAAGCCTGGCATACCTAATACGCCTAAACCATAAGATGGATTTGGCATGTTTTTGTCAAGCTTTAAGACGCCTTCGCCATCACTGACGCTATAGTCTTGCCAGCCTGAGTTTGAGACCACTAAGTCACCCACAGCAAATTTGTCGATATTGGATTCAACGACTTGGGCAACTGTTCCACCCATCATGACATCACCCACTTCTAGCGGATCAGCATAGCTTTTTGCATCGCTCATACGTCCACGCATGTATGGATCTAATGATAAGTAAACGGTACGCAGCAGCATTTCATTGTTATTTGGCGATGGGATATCGCTGGTTACCATATCAAAGTTTTCAGCTTTTGGCTCACCTGTTGGACGGCTTGCCAATTTAATTTGACGGTTTGTTTTTTGATTTTGTTGTTTATCAAAGCTCATTATCAGATTCCTTTTCTATTTATTGATTTTAAGATTCTATTGATTTTAATATTTACTGGTTTTGATATTTAATGGTGAATGGAGTAGTTACTCAGTGCTGAGCAACTACTATAAATAGCATAACAATATGTGTTTCTTATTACGGTGGTGTTTTTATTAAGCAGCTTTGCTACTAATAGCACGTTGTAGAATACAACGTGACACTTCTAAATCATTGTTGCTGTGCTCACCTAACTGAACCATGTTGTGCGCTTCAAGCTGCTTGATAATTGGATCAATAGCTGACTCATCAAGTTCTGCATCTTCTAAACTGACGGGCAAGCCAAGGTCGCGGAAGAAGTTTTCTGTACGGACAATAGCGGCTTCAATGACAGCGTCTTCGTCTTGATGAGTATCATCGAGCGTAATATTCCAGACATTATGTGCATATTGAAGTAATTTCTCTTTTTTGCTGTCTTTCAACTCGCGCATTACTGAGGGTAATAAAATGGTTAGGGTGCGAGCATGATCGATGCTGTGTAACGAGGTTAGCTCATGACCGATCATATGTGTCGTCCAGTCTTGCGGTACGCCTGCACCGATTAGACCATTGAGTGCCATAGTCGCTGTCCACATGATATTCTTACGAGTTTCTAAGTTTTCTGGATCTTGTTTAACGATACGACCTTCATCAATGAGGATTTTCAGCAAGCTCTCAGCAAAGGCATCTTGCACTTTTGCATTGACTGGATACGTTAGGTACTGTTCCATGACATGGACAAAGGCATCCGCAACACCATTCATCACTTGACGCTCAGGTAATGTTAGTGTTTTGATTGGATCTAATATTGAGAACTTAGGGAAGGCAAGTGCGTTGCCAAATGGTAGCTTAGCTTGACGTTCACTATAATTGATGACGCCGCCTGAGTTCATCTCAGAGCCAGTGGCTGGAATGGTCAAAACAGCACCCAAATCGATGGCAGAATCAATGTCTCTGCAATAGCTGGTTAGTGCGTTCCATGCTTGTTCGCGTGAGACTGTCGTGCCATCTTCTTCAGTAAGGGACGATACCAATGCCACAAATTTGCTACCATCAATGACTGAGCCACCACCGACCGCTAGCAAAAAGTCAATATTGTGCTCATTGACCATGTCTGCTGCTTTTAAAAGAGTCGTGAATTCTGGATTGGCTTCAATACCACCAAATTCGAATACGGTACGTGTACCGCTTGCAGCCAAGGCTTCTTTTACTTCGTCTAGCGTACCTGTGCGCTGTGCCGAACCGCCACCATAAGTGATAAGCACACGGGCATCATTCGGTACCAATTCCGATAGTTGTTTGATTTGACCTTCACCAAAGACGATACGTACTGGATTGTAATATTGGAAGTTATTCATAGTATTCCTAAAATTATTAAATATTTGTGTTGGGCGTATGGGGTGCAAAAATCTCAGTGGCAAATTAGCCTTTCGTTTTTACAACTGTGGGCATTGTACATTAAATAGACCAGTCGTCTAGTAATTTTTACAAAACTCTCTTATAACTCAATTTTTTGCTTTAGATATAGGGAAGTATAAATGGCTAAAAAGCGTTTAACGCACGGGATTAGCGTCCCAATTGAGAAGTAGTCATCTGCCATACTTCTGCAAGCGGTGTATTGGTTTGGCTAATCTTGGCGATTAAACTGGCACCAAGCCAAGCAAAATACCAACGTTTGGCCATGCTCTCGGCCGCGATATTGTCAGGTTGTGGTACAGAGTCATCCGCCCAGCCTGCTTTGATTTGTTCGGCAAGCCAACTGATTGTCTGCTGGTAACCAGCATTCAGTGCGATGCGCATAGGTTCAGACAGATCTGCAACCTCAGCGCTGAGCTTAACCACCAAGCACTTTTCATGATCACAGCCATTTTGCTGGGTGTCATACCAGCTTTGAAAGTAATCATAAATCTTTTGCTGAGCATTAACTTTTTGACGACCAATGGCGTCTAGGCGTATCTTATAGTCAGTGAAATAATGACTGATGATAGCTTCACCGAACGCTTCCTTTGAGGCAAAATAATGGTAAAAAGAGCCTTTAGGAATACCGGCTGTGTCTAGTATTTGTTTGATACCGACGGCAGTAAAACCTTTTTTGGAAATCAGTTGATAGCCTGTTTCTAACAGATGCGTTTTGGTATCTGGTGGGATTGTGGTTGAGGCCGCAGACATAATGGTAATGTCCTCCTATATTTTTTATGAATGTATTTCAGAGATAAGGTATGGCGAATAATGCTACTTAGCGCGCTATTAACAATTATTCATGATACTTTCTATGGGTCGATGCAGATTTTTATCGTTGCTTATAATGAGTGCTTATTGTCAGGGTTGATATGGTCACGTTACGTTTTTTCAACAATACTTGCTGACAAAATACGCTTATTTGTATGAGGTCTATGGTAGCATTAGACCAGTCGTCTAGCAAGTTTCGTTTTGATGTGCTTAATCAAATGTCGCGAGCGCAGGCTATTTAATATAAATAACTGTGTTAAGGGTTATTTTTTATCTGCCTCAATTTGCTAGCCATACTGTTTTATTGACAACCAACATAACATCCATAAAATAAATGAGAAGAATTATGTTAACTGATACCGATAATACCAAAGCCAATGCCTATAATGATTTCCACCTCCAGTACATTGCAGGGGAATGGCAAAGCGGTCAAGATGATAGCGTCAATACCAACACCAACCCCTACAATGGCGATACACTTGTAAAGATTCAGCAGGCGACAGAAGCACAGCTTAATGAAGCTTATCAAGCAGCAAGTGCGGCACAAAAAGAGTGGGCACAGCAAACGCCAGCGACACGAGCAGGTGTACTATATAAAGTGGTTGAGATTTTAGATCAGCGCCAAGATGAAATCGTCGATTGGCTCATTAAAGAGTCGGGCAGTACCCGTGTTAAAGCCATGGTGGAGTTTGCTGCTACCCGCGGCATTACCCTTGAGGCTGCGACTTTCCCCAGTCGTGTACATGGCGAGATTCGTCCATCTAACACCCCTGGCAAAGAAAACTTTGTTTACCGTGAGCCCATCGGTGTCGTCGCTGTCATTAGTCCGTGGAACTTTCCATTACATTTGACACAACGTTCTATTGCACCAGCCTTAGCACTTGGTAACGCTGTGGTACTCAAGCCTGCGAGTGATACTCCAGTGACTGGTGGTTTGCTGCTAGCAAAAGTATTCGAAGAAGCAGGTTTGCCAAAAGGCTTGCTCAACGTGGTGGTTGGCTCAGGCAAAGAGATAGGAGATGCGATCGTTGAACACAAAACCCCAAGCTTTGTATCATTTACTGGCTCTACTTCAGTCGGTAAGCGCATTGGCGAGTTGGCTAATGGCGGCGACTACATTAAACAAGTAGCGCTTGAGTTGGGTGGTAACAGTCCATTTGTGGTACTAAAAGACGCTGATATTGAGCAAGCGGTCAAAGCAGCCGCCTTTGGGAAGTTCTTACATCAAGGTCAAATCTGTATTGCTATCAATCGTATTATCGTTGAAGACGAGATTTATGATGACTTTGTTGAGCGTTTCTTGGCACACGTTAAAACGTTAAATGTCGGCGATCCGAGCAAACAAGACACGGCGGTTGGTCCGATTATTAACAAAAAACAAGTCGAATCGTTGAAAGAGAAAATCGCTAATGCGCAGCAAGAAGGTGCAAAAATGATACTAAGTGGTGAGATTAAAGGACAAGTTGTACCGCCGCATATCTTTACTGAAGTGACGCGCGAGATGGATTTGTCACGTAATGAGGTATTTGGACCATTGGTCGGTATCATTCGTGCCAAAGATGAAGATGATGCGTTATCGATCGCCAATGACTCAATGTTTGGTCTGTCGAGTGCGGTATTTACAAAAGATATGGCAAAAGGCATACGCTTTGCTCGCGGTATCAGAGCAGGCATGACACATATTAATGATATTTCAGTCAATGATGAAAGTAACTTACCATTCGGTGGCGAGAAAAACTCAGGTATTGGTCGTTTTAACGGTGAGTGGGTGCTAGAAGAGTTTACTAGAACGCACTGGATATCTATGCAACATGAGCCACGCGAGTATCCGTTTTAAGCGATGTATATTTTCAATGCTCTAAATTGAAGTTTTAATAATAAAAAAGCCTGCAAATAAGCGGGCTTTTTTTATGGGAACGTTGAAAGTGTGATTATTTAAGGTGAAAGCCTAGCAAGTCTTGTATCTCCTCGACGGTCATATGTCTAACGAGCGCCTGATCTTCTACAGACAGGCGATTGGTGTGTTCTTTTATCATAGTATGGATACTACGAGCGACCTCAGAGGTGCTAGCATAATACATTTGCGGCTCTTCTTTGGTGAGTTTCATCAAAAACTTATCGATGATTTTGCGCTTTTCATGGGAAGCGTGTTCTTGAGTCATGACATTCTCCTAGTTATAAACCATCTAAGCAGTCAGCTCAGTGATAGTCAATGCTTATGGCTAGTATAACGCAGATAACAACGAGGATAGCGACTTAAGTTGAACGGGTAACACGCTCTATACTGTGTGTCACATTCTAAAATATTATCATCTAGCGCCGTAAAACCACGTCCTTCTAGGGCGTGGATATCAGGCGTCAACCGTTGTCACCTAAGATTGAACATACCTTGATAACCAAATACATTGAGATCATAATTACCCCA